>NZ_DATBMI010000203.1:0-6932 GCF_036554925.1 Pedococcus sp. | reverse complement strand
GTGCCGCAGATCGAGGTCACCTTCGACATCGACGCCAACGGCATCGTCAACGTCTCCGCCAAGGACCGCGGCACGGGCAAGGAGCAGAAGATCACCATCTCCGGTGGCTCCGCGCTGGCCAAGGAGGACATCGAGCGGATGATCAAGGAGGCCGAGGCGCACGCCGAGGAGGACCGCAAGCGCCGCGAGGAGACCGAGGCCCGCAACACCGCGGAGCAGCTGGTCTACTCCACCGAGAAGTTCCTCACCGACAACGCCGACAAGCTGCCGGCCGACGGCCGCGGCCCGGTGGACGCCGCCCTCGAGGACCTCAAGCAGGCCCTCAAGCCGGACTCCGGTGCGACCGCCGAGGACATCTCGGCGAAGACGTCGAAGCTCTCCGAGGAGTCCCAGAAGCTCGGCACCGCGATGTATGCCGCGGCCTCCGAGTCCGAGGCGGGTGCCGGTGCGGAGGGCAGCGCGCAGGGCGCCCAGGGCGCTCAGGCGGGCGGCTCCGACGAGGACGTCGTGGACGCCGAGGTCGTCGACGACGACGAGGACAAGAAGTGACGGAGAACGTCGACCCCGGCACCACCGAGGCCGAGGAGGTGGTGGGTGCGGAGGCCGCGGAGGCCGCCCAGCCCACCACCGCCCCGGCGGGGGCCGACAGTGCTCGTGCCGGGTCGTCGGACGCCCTCGAGCAGGAGCTCCAGGAGGAGCAGGAGGCGGTGGCCCACCAGGCGCCCCACGTGCCCACGGGCGAGGAGGTCCACCCGGACACCGCGCTCGCCGCGGAGCGCCTGCTCGACCTGCAGCGCCTGCAGGCCGAGTACGTCAACTACAAGCGCCGGGTCGACCGTGACCGCGCGATGGTGCAGGAGCGCGCCGTGCAGGACGTCCTCGAGACGCTGCTGCCGGTGCTCGACGACATCCACGCGGCACGCGAGCACGGCGACCTGCAGTCCGGGCCGTTCGCGTCGATCGCCGAGAAGTTCGAGCAGACGCTCACGAAGTTCGGGCTGACCCGCTTCGGCGAGGTCGGCGAGCCGTTCGACCCGATGCGGCACGAGGCGCTCATGCACACCCAGGCGGAGCTGCCGGAGGGCGCGGACTCGACCACGGTCGTGACCGTGCTGCAGCCCGGCTACCGTGCGGGGGACCAGGTCATCCGGCCGGCCCGCGTCGCGGTCGCCGACCCGCAGTAGCGCCGCCCAGCACACCGACCCGCACGCCGAGAGGAGGACGCCGTGGCCAGCCAGGACTGGTTCGAGAAGGACTTCTACGCGATCCTCGGCGTCCCCCAGGACGCCGACGCGGCCACCGTCAAGAAGACCTACCGCAAGCTCGCCCGCAAGGAGCACCCGGACCAGAACCCGGGTGACGCCAACGCGGAGCAGCGCTTCAAGGAGATCGGCGAGGCGTATGCCGTGCTCTCCGATCCCGAGCAGCGCCAGCAGTACGACGCCATCCGGTCCATGACGCACGGGGGCGCCCGCTTCCGAGCGGGCGGCCCGGGCGGTGGGGGCGCAGGCTTCGAGGACGTCTTCTCGTCGATGTTCGGCGGAGGTGGCGGCAACGTCCGCTTCAGCACCGGTGGCGGTGGGGCGCAGCCCAACCTCGAGGACATCCTCGGGGGCATGTTCGGCGGCGCGGGGCCGGCCTACGGCGGCTACGGCGCGCCGGCCGGCCCGCGCCGCGGGGCCAACCTGTCGGCGCGCACGACGCTCCCGTTCCGCGACGCGGTCGAGGGGGCGACGGTCACCCTGAGCACCGGCAACGGCCGGATCACGACCCGCATCCCGGCCGGGGTCCGGGACGGGCAGAAGATCCGCCTCGCCGGGAAGGGCGAGCCGGGTGAGCAGGGCGCACCCGCCGGTGACCTCATCCTGACCGTCGCGGTGGAGCCGCACCCCGTGTTCGGCCGCGAGGGCGACAACCTCACCGTGGACCTTCCGGTCACCTTTGCCGAGGCGGCGCTGGGGGCGACCGTTGCCGTCCCCACCCTCTCGGGCGAGCCGGTGAAGGTGCGCATCGCGCCGGGCACCCCGAGTGGCCGGGTGCTGCGGGTCAAGGGCAGGGGCGTCCCCCGCAAGGACCACCCCGGTGACCTGCTCGCCAGGGTCACCGTGGTCGTGCCCCAGCGGCTCACCGACGAGACCCGCGCAGCGCTCGAGGCCCTGCGCGCCCAGGAGAAGGACCAGGACCCTCGGGCCGAGCTCTTCGCCCGAGCCCAGAGGTGACGACCCATGGCCACGCTGCGCGGCTTCTCGCCTGACGACGACACCCCTGTCTTCGTCATCTCGGTCGCGGCCGAGCTGGCCGGCATGCACGCGCAGACCCTCCGGCAGTACGACCGCATCGGCCTGGTCTCCCCGTCCCGCACCCGCGGCGGGGGCCGTCGCTACTCCGCCCGTGACGTCGCCCTCCTGCGCGAGGTGCAGCGGCTCTCCCAGGAGGAGGGCGTCAGCCTCGCCGGCATCCAGCGCATCCTGGAGCTCGAGAACCAGGTGGCCGCCCTGCGCGCCCGGGTGGCCGAGCTCGCCGAGGAGCTCGATCGGACCCGTCAGCTCGCCGGGAGCCCGGCCGGCTCCAGGGTCTTCGCAGTCGGCCCGAGCGGCGACATCATCGCCCTGCGCGCCGGGCAGCGGCCCCGGCCGAACCGCTCCCAGGCGCTCGTCGTCTGGAAACCGTCCTTCTAGGCCCGTCCGCCCGCCACACTGGGCGGCGTGAGCCCGCCCACCGACCTCGAGATCGCGCGTGCCGCCCGGCTGCGGCCGATCGCCGAGGTCGCGGAGTCCGCCGGCATCCCGCACCACCACCTCGAGCCCTACGGGCACCACGTGGCCAAGGTCGACCTCGCCGCCGTCGCGGACCTCCGGGACCGGCCGATGGCGCGCTACGTCGTCATCACCGCCATCACCCCGACCCCGCTCGGCGAGGGCAAGACGACGACCGCCGTCGGCCTCGCGCAGGGACTCGCCGCTCGCGGCCGCCGCGCCACCCTGGCCCTGCGCCAGCCCTCCATGGGTCCCACGTTCGGGATCAAGGGCGGGGCCGCAGGGGCGGGGCACAGCCAGGTGCTGCCGATGGAGACGCTCAACCTGCACCTCACCGGCGACTTCCACGCCGTGACCGCCGCCCACAACCTGCTGGCCGCGATGGTGGACAACCACCTCCACCACGGCAACGAGCTCGGCCTCGACCCGCGCGGCGTCGCGTGGCGGAGGGTGGTCGACGTCAACGACCGCGCCCTGCGCAACGTCGTCACGGGCCTGGGGGCGCGCGTCGACGGGTTCCCGCGGCAGGGAGGGTTCGACATCACGGCGGCCAGCGAGGTCATGGTGATCCTGGGGCTCGCCACGTCGCTGCGCGACCTGCGCGAACGGCTCGGCCGCATCGTCGTGGGCTTCACGTATGCCGGCCGGCCGGTGACCGCGGAGGACCTCAAGGCGGCCGGCGCGATGGCCGTGATCCTGCGGGAGGCGCTCAAGCCCAACCTGCTCCAGACCACCGAGAACACCGCGGTGCTCGTCCACACCGGGCCGTTCGGGAACATCGCGACCGGGAACTCCTCGGTCATCGCCGACCAGATCGGGATCCGGACCGGTGACTACCTGCTCACCGAGGCCGGCTTCGGCGCCGACATGGGCGCGGAGCGGTTCTTCAACCTCAAGTGCCGGGTCTCCGGGCTCCGGCCCGACGCCGCGGTCCTCGTCGCCACCGTGCGGTCGCTGAAGGCACACTCGGGGCACTACGAGGTGATGGCGGGTCGACCGCTGCCGCCCGAGATGCTCGCCGAGAACCCGCGGGCGGTGCGTGCCGGCGCAGACAACCTGCGCCGCCACCTCGAGATCGTCAGGTCCTTCGGCGTCTCACCGGTGGTGGCCATCAACGCCTTCCCGTCGGACTTCGACTCCGAGCACCAGGTGATCCGGGACGTCGCGGAGTCCGAGGGTGCGCTGGTGGCGGTGTCCACCCACGTCGCCGACGGTGGGCACGGGGCGCTGGCGCTCGCCGCTGCCGTGGAGGAGGCCTGCGGCCGGGACCACGCCTTTCGCCCGACCTACGAGCTCGACCTGTCGCTCCGGGAGAAGATCGAGGCCGTCGCCACCCGCGTCTACGGCGCCGACGGGGTGGACCTCGCGGCCACGGCAGCCCGCGACCTCGACCGCTTCGAGGTGCTGGGCTACGGCGCCTTCCCCGTGGTCATCGCCAAGACCCACCTGTCCATCTCCTCGGACCCGGCCCTGCGCGGGGCCCCCCGCGGCTGGCGCCTGCCCGTGCGGGAGGTGCGGGCCGCGGCGGGCGCGGGCTACGTCTACGCCATCTGCGGCGAGATGCGCACCATGCCCGGCCTGTCGCGGCACCCGGCGGCCGAGGCCATCGACCTCGACGAGAACGGCGACGTGGTCGGGCTCTTCTGACGACGCCCCGGTGCCCGCGCCCTGCCGAGGGGCAGCGGCGATGGGGCCGACGGCCCTTGCCCAGCAGGGCGACACGAGCCCACGCTGACTCATGAGGATCGGGCTCGCGACGATCACCCTGGCGGTGGCCCTGGCCGGGGCCTGTGCCGGTGCCGAGGGTCCGAGCCGCGGCGCCGCCACGCAGCCTCGCACCCCGTCGTCGACCGTCCCGTCGTCGACCGTCCCGTCGTCGACCGCCACGGCGCCGACCGCCACGGCGCCGACCGCGACCGGCTCGAGGTCGGACGCCGGGCCGTCCACGGCTCGACCGCCCACTAGCCTGCAGCCCGTGCCACCCTCCACCGCCGGCGAACCCTCGGGCGGGGGTGTGCCTCCGCTGGCTCCGGGCGTGCAGGCGTGGGTCGCGGTCTCGGTCGCCACGCTCTGGCGCACGCCGGACTCGCCCCGGGCAGTGGACGCCCCTGCCCTGCGGTCACCGGCCGACATCCGGGGCTGGCTCGCGGGGATGACCGACGCGGACCGCCGTGGCCTCGTCGACCGTGCCGAGACCCAGTCGCTCCTCGGCGACCGCGTGGTGGTCACGCAGGTGAGCGGGTCGTGGGCCCGCGTCGTGGTGCCCGACCAGCCGACACCCCTCGACCCCCGGGGCTACCCGGGCTGGCTGCCCCTGGCACAGCTCGCGACGCCGGCGCCCTTCGCCGGGGTGACCATCGCGACGGTCGTCCGGCCGACGACGTGGCTGCGGACCGACGCCGCCGACCCCCGGCCCGTCGTCGAGGTGAGCTACGGGACGCACCTGCCCGTCGTCGGCCTGTCAGGGGAGTGGGTTCGCGTGTCGCTGCCCGGTGGCCGGGCGGGGCGGCTGCCTCGCTCGGGAGTGGCCGTCCGCGCTGATGGGGAGCCCGCCCAGCCGGCGACGGGAGAGTCGCTGGTGAGGTCTGCGGAGGACTTCACCGGGCTGGCCTACCTCTGGGCCGGGCGCAGCGGTTTCGGCTTCGACTGCTCCGGCCTGACCTCCCTCGTCCACCGGGTTCACGGGATCACCATCCCGCGCGACGCCGACGCCCAGGCGGGGGCCGGGCGACCAGTGGGGCGGGACGCGAGGGCTCCGGGCGACCTGCTGTTCTACGCGACCGCGAGCGGGTTCGTGCACCACGTGTCGATGGACGCGGGGTCGGGCTCGATGGTGCACTCACCGGCCACCGGGAGGACCGTGGAGACGGTGCCGGTGACGACCGCACCGTATGCCGCGGAGTACGCCGGGGCGCGACGCTACCTGCCCTGAGGGCCCACGTCGCCCGACCACAGCCAGAGGAGCATGCTGCCCCAGGGCGCACCCCGCGGCATACGGCTCAGCGGGTGGTGTGCTCCCCGGCCCGGGCCCACAGCGTCTTCATCTCGTCCATCGCCTGGCCCATGATGCGCAGCATGGCCTCGCGCGCCCGGTCGCCGTCGTGGCGCTGGATCGCCGAGGCGACGTCGGCGTGCAGCTGCAGCGCCTCCTCGTGCGGGTGGTGAGGCATCAGGCCGTAGTGGTGGCGCCCGGTGAGCACCTCGGCGACCAGCTCGTGCAGCTTGAGGAACATCTCGTTGCCGGAGCTGGCCAGCACGAGCCGGTGGAACTCGATGTCGAGGGCGAGGAACTCCTCCTCGTCCTCGCCCTGGCCGGCCGCCCACATCCGGGCGGCGAGACCGACGAGGGTGCTGGCGTCGGCGGGGGTCGCGCGCTCCGCCGCGAGCCGCGCGGCCTCGGGCTCGACCGCGCCGCGCAGCTCGGTGATCGAGCGCAGCTGACCGAGACGGCCGTCCGAGGCGAGGCGCCACCGGATGACCTGGGGGTCGTAGACGTTCCACTCGCTGGCCGACAGGATCTGGGTCCCCACGCGGCGGCGGGAGGCCACCATCCCCATCGACGACAGCACCCGCAGGGCCTCGCGCACGACGGAGCGCGACACGGCGTAGCGCTCCACGAGGTCGTCGATCAGCAGCACGGTGCCGGCTGCGAGGGAGCCGCCGGCGATCGCGAGCCCGATCTGGTCGAGCACCTGGGCGTGGAGCCCGGACAGGGCGGGGGCGTCCGCGGCGGGCGCGCCGGACTCGGGAGTGCCGGCCCCGGCGTCCTCGGGCGCGGTCTCGACGGGCCCGCCGGGGGACACGGACACGCCAGCCACGTCGCTGCTCATGGTTAAAGCATACGCATGTGGGTCAAGGCCTTGCATAAATCAGATTTAGACAATTAGCATCGCCGGAATAGGCGGACGTAAGCACCGCTGAGGGAGCGGCAGCCCAACGGCGGGGTGCCACGACAGGAACGGAGACCGACGTGATGCGTCAGTCAGTAATCGGGACTTCTCTGGCCGTGGCGGCAGCCCTCGGCCTGTCCGCGTGCGGTGGGGGCGGCGAGCAGAGCGCAGGGTCCAAGACCGTGCGCGTGACGCTCGCCAACCACGTGTGGACGGAGAACATCAAGAAGGCCCTGCCGGAGTTCGAGAAGGAGTCCGGCCTGAAGGTCGAGATCACCCAGCTCGG
>NZ_DATBMI010000179.1:0-8020 GCF_036554925.1 Pedococcus sp. | reverse complement strand
GGCGGCCGCGCCTCGGGCACCAACGACAAGGCCGGCGCCGCCCAGAACCTCCTGCGCTGGACGTCCGCGCGCTCCATCAAGGAGACCTTCAACCCGCCGACCCACCACGCCTACCCGCACATGGGCTGACACAGCACAGCGCGCCGCGGGCACCGGCTGCGCACGCGAAGGGCCTGGAACCGCTGCGGTTCCAGGCCCTTTCGTATGCCGGGTGGCCGAGCCCGCGGTCAGCCGAGCCCGCGGTCAGCCGAGCCCGCGGCCGTCAGGCCGAGCCCGTGGCCGTCAGCCGTGGAGCCACTCGTGGGCCGTCTCCACCTCGATGTCGATGGCCTCCCGGATGGGCGACGCCGCAGCCTTCTCCAGCTTGCCGCCGATGAGCGGGACCTTGGCCTTGAGCTCGGCGTCGATGTGCTCGAGCGTGCCGGGACCGCCGGGCTCGAGGCGCAGGGTGCCGTGCATCGAGAGCGGCACACCGGCGACCTCCATCGCGACGGTGCCCTCGCGGGTGCCGTCGCCCGCGGCCGGGCCCCAGTCCTGCGTCTCGTGGACGGTGATGGTCTCGCCGACGAAGGACTTCGCGAAGTCGGGGAGCCCCTGGCTGGGCAGGACGCGCTCGGTGGTGATGATGGTGCGGTCGCCCGACGTGCTCACCTCCGCCTCGTGCTTGATGGCCGCGGTCGCGGCGCACTTGGCGGACGCGAAGCCGGGGTCGGACAGGACGGCGAAGACCTCCTCCGGGCTGGCGTGGTACTCGGCGGACTTCGTGAGCTTCATGCGTGTCTCCTGGGCGGATCGGCCACAGCGTTCGCTGGGGGCCCCGGCCTCGGGGGTCGCTGGTGGGGCGCGACGATCGTAGCCACCGTGGGTCCGGGGTGTTGACCCGCGCCATGCCGCGCGCCAACACCCCGACCCGGCTAGCCCCGGTGCAGGCGGAAGAGCAGCTCCTGACCGGGTACGACCTGCGCCGCGAGGTCGATGTCGGCCTCGACGACCACCGCCACCACGGGGTACCCGCCGGTCACGGGGTGGTCGCTGAGGAAGACCACGGGCTCCCCGCCGGGCGGGACCTGCACGGCCCCGCGGACGACTCCCTCGCTCGGCAGCTCGGCTGTCCGGGTCGAGGGGTGGCGCTCCAGGCCCGGGCCGACCAGCCGCACCCCGACCCGGTCGCTCTGCTCCGAGACGGTCCACACCGTGGCGGTCAGGGCGTCCAGGGAGGCGAGCCATCCAGCCCGTGGCCCCACCGTCGCGCGCAGGGTCACCGCGCCCGGGTCGGGCGGGCGCACCGGTGCGATGTCGACATGGGGATGGCCCGACGGCTCGCCGACCGGCACTCGGTCGCCCGCCGTGAGCGGTGGTGGACCGATCCCGGACAGCACGTCGGTGGAGCGGGAGCCGAGCACCGGCGGCACCGCGACGCCCCCGCGAACCGAGAGGTAGGTGCGCAGGCCGGACCGGGGACGGCCCAGCCGCAGGGTCTGCCCGTCGCGCAGCAGGAAGGGCGCGGCGTGGCCCACGAGAGAACCGTCCAGGGTGGCGTCGCAGGGCGCGCCGGTGAGCACGGCCGTGACGCTGCCGTGCGCGCGCACGGCCAGGCCGCCGAGCGTGACCTCGAGGGAGGCCAGCCGCGGGTCCTGGCCCAGCAGCCGTGCACCGAGGGCGTGGGAGCGCCGGTCCGCGGCCCCCGAGCGGCCGACACCCAGCGACGCGAGGCCGGCGCGTCCGAGGTCCTCCACCAGCGTGAGGGGACCGGCATCGAGCACCTCGAGCACGGCATACGGCTCGTGCACGGAGGGCCCGCCCGCCCGCTGCTCCGGACGCCCTCGGGGCTGGACGCCCTGCAGACCGGCCGCGTCATCGGCGCTGCCGTGGGCGTCGCTGCTGCCGGCGTTCATGACCCGGCACCGCCCACGTGTCCGCCCTCGGCGGCCACGAACCGCACCCTGGTGCCGGGTCGCAGCAGGGCAGGAGGGTCGCGGTCGAGGTCCCACAGGACGGCCTCGGTGTGCCCGATGATGCGCCAGCCGCCGGGGGAGCTGCGCGGGTAGATGCCGCTGAACCGACCCGCCAGGCCCACCGCGCCGGCCGGCACCCGGGTGCGCGGCTCGGAGCGTCGTGGCACCTCGAGCCGCGGGTCGCCGCCGGCGAGGTAGGCGAAGCCGGGGGCGAACCCCGCGAAGGCGGCGGTCCACAGCGCGCCGGTGTGCGCCTCGACGACCTCGGCGACCGTCAGGCCGGTGTGGTGGGCGACGTCCTCGAGATCCTCACCGTCGTAGCGGACAGCGATGCGCAGCTCCACCGCGGCAGTGCTCTCGCCGGTGCTGACGCCACCGCTCGGCGAGGTGGCCGGTGCCACAGGCCAGCTCGCGGGGTTCGACAGCAGCTCCGACACCGCCTGTCGCAGGGCGCCGAGGGCCGCGGACTCCTCGGCGACCACCAGCAGGGTGCTGGCCGCGGGGACGAGGTCGGCCAGGCCGGGCAGGTGAGGGCGCTGGGACTCCAGGGCGGAGTGCAGCGCCAGCACCTCGGGGATGTCCCCCAGCTCGACGAGGAACGCCGACTCGCCGCACGGGAGCAGGGCCGGGGCGGTGTCGGGTCGGCCGGACCGGTCGGGCAGGTCGTGCGCGGCCATGGCAGCCCTCAGGGGGACTCCGGCGCGAACGGCGCGACACGCACCCCGGCGGCCGAGAGCGCCTCGCGCACCGCGGTGGCCATGCCGACGGCCCCCGGGGAGTCCCCGTGGACGCACACGGACTGCGCGGTGACCGAGACCTCCGAGCCGTCGACCGCCCGGACGGTGCCCGACACGGCGAGGCGCACGACGCGGGCCGCGACCTCCTCGGGGTCGTGCAGCACCGCTCCGGGCGCGGACCGCGGCACGAGGGTCCCCGCGGGGGTGTAGCCGCGGTCCGCGAAGGCCTCGGCGACGGTGGGCAGCCCGGCCTCGCCCGCTGCCTGGAGCAGGATGGAGCCCGGCAGCCCGAGCACGGCGAGGTCCTGGCCGGCGAGGCGGATGCCCTCGACCACGGCGCCGGCCTGGGCCTCGTGCGTGACGACCGCGTTGTACAGGGCGCCGTGCGGCTTGACGTAGCGGACGCGGGTGCCGGCCGCGCGGGCGAGCCCGTCGAGGGCGGCGATCTGGTAGACCACCTCGGCGGTCAGCTCGGCAGGGTCGACGTCGATGAACCGCCGCCCGAACCCGGGGAGGTCGCGGTAGCCGACCTGGGCGCCGATGGCCACCCCGCGCTTGGCCGCCATCCGGCAGGCCGACAGCAGCACGGCGGGGTCTCCGGCGTGGAAGCCGCACGCGATGTTGGCGCTCGTGACGACGTCGAGCATGGCCTCGTCGTCCCCGAGCACCCAGCGGCCGTAGGACTCGCCGAGGTCTGCGTTGAGGTCGATGGTCACCTTCACGACGCCATTGTC
The DNA here is from genome assembly GCF_036554925.1 of Pedococcus sp. Lineage (NCBI taxonomy): Bacteria > Bacillati > Actinomycetota > Actinomycetes > Micrococcales > Intrasporangiaceae > Pedococcus > Pedococcus sp. Next base: position 4,594 of record NZ_DATBMI010000179.1, on the reverse strand, counting down.
CCGCGGCCCGGCCCTCAGCGCCGCACCGCGGCGGCCTCGTCGGCCAGCGCCTGGCGGGCGGACTCCAGCGCCTCGGCGAGACGGGCCCGCCGTCGGGCGAGCAGGAGGAGCACCCGGTCGACCCGGGTCTGCAGCTCGTCGCGCACCCCCTGGCGGGCCGCCGCGTCACCCGCGTCGGCGACGCCCGCGACGCCCCACCGGAGCTCGACCCGCCCGTCGACGAACCGGAGCCCGGCGGCGGCCGCACGCCCCTCGAGGTCTCGCAGCTCCTGCAGTGCCTCCGCGAGGTCGGAGGAGTGCTCCTGGAGGGCGGACCCGGCGCGGTCGAGCTGGGTCGACATGGCGTGGGCGGCGTCGAGCAGCGCACGCTGGCGCCGAGCGAGGTCGCGGGCGGCACGGCGCGTCCGGGCCTGCTCACGCCCGCCGGAGGTGGCGTCGTCGGACCGGAGGTCACCGGTCGCGCGGTCCGCCCTCGTCGTGGCCGACTCGAGGCGCGAGGACAGCCGGCGCAGCGAGCCGCCGGCCTGCGAGCACGAGCCCGGGTCGCCCTGGAGTCCTGCGCTCACGACCGCCACCGCCGACCCGTTCCGGACCGCTCGCGTGCTCCTGCCTCCGGACCGTGGCCTGCCTCCGGACCGTGGCCTGCCTCCGGACCGTGGCCTGCCTCCGGACCGTGGCCCGCCTCCGGACGGTGGCCTGCCCCCGGGCCGGGACCTGCCTCGAAGGCCGACTGCCCGGCGATGCGCAGCCGCCCCGCCAGCTCGGTGGCCTCGGCGTCGAGGGCCCGGAGCGTGTCGGCGAGCTGCTCGAGCAGGCCGTCGACGGCCGACTGCACGTCGCGCTCGCCGAGCTCGGGGAACAGCGCCAGCACCTCGTCCGCGCCGTCACGCGCCGTCTCGCGGAGGGCGGCGAGGGCGGTGCCGAGGGCGAGCAGGCGCTCCGGGTCCACGGGCGGCGGCATGCGCCCACTGTAGTGAGCAACGGCAGCGGCCCCCGCCGTTACCCACATGGGTCGGCGGGGGCCGCTGCGTCAGTGCGGGGCGCTGCCCCGCACTGTCAGAACCAGTGCTTGCGTCCGCCCACGGCGCGGCCGGTGGCGCCGAGCACGTAGAGGACGGCGCCCACGACGACAAGGATGATCCCGATCGTGGTGAGGATCGAGATGCTGGCGAGCCATCCAATCAGAATGAGGATGATGCCGAGGATGATCACGTGCTGCTCCTTCGTCGATGCAGATGTGGTGCGCGAGTGGCACCGCGTGCCCCGGAAACGTAGCCCCACCTGCGCCAACGCGCGATTCGAACGAGCCACCGCTGGCGCCTCGCCCCGCGGCTGAGCACCTCAGGGCCCCGGGCGCCGGGTGGCCGCCGGAGCGCTAGGCTCGTCCTGGGTGCACAGCGGGGTGCGCCAGTCCGACACGGTGAGGATGAAGACCACAAGCATGTCTGCGTCGCTGGAGCAGTCGCGTCACCAGTTGTTGCACACGGCCGCCGAGCTGGCCGACCACCACGCCGGGGGTGAGCGGCTCGAGTCGTACCTGCGCCGCTACTACCGCCACGTCGCCACCGAGGACCTGCTGCCGCGCGCCCCGGAGGACCTCCTCGGCGCCGCCCTCTCGCACCAGCGGCTCGCGCAGAACCGGCCCGTCGGCACCGTCAACGTCGAGGTCTTCAACCCCGAGGTCGAGGAGCAGGGCTGGGCCAGCGGGCACACCGTCGTCCAGATCGTCACCGACGACATGCCCTTCCTGGTCGACTCCGTGACGGCCGAGCTCCTCCGGATGGGCCGCACCGTCCACATCGTCGTGCACCCGCTCGTGCTGGTGCGTCGCAACGCCGCCGGCGACCTCGAGGAGGTCCTGGACCGGGGCGCCGCCGACTCCGGCACCGACGGTGGGGCCACGCCCGAGTTCGGGGTCGTGCGCGAGTCCTGGATGCACCTCGAGATCGACCGCGACAGCGACCCGCAGGACCGCAAGGCGATCGCGGACAACCTGCGCCGGGTGCTCTCCGACGTCCGCGAGGCGGTCGAGGACTGGCCGAAGATGCGCGCCAAGTGCACCGAGATCGCCCAGGTGCTCGAGCAGAGCCCCCCGGTCGGGATCCCGCCCGAGGAGGTCGAGCAGACCCGCCGCCTGCTCGACTGGCTGGCCGACAACCACTTCACCTTCCTCGGCTACCGCGAGTACCACCTGAACCGCGGTGACGGCGCCGACACCCTCACGGCCGTCCACGGCACCGGCCTCGGGTTGCTGCGCTACGACACGAGCGGCGAGGGCGTCACGCTCAGCGAGCAGGCCAGCGGCGTGGCGCGCGAGCGCAAGCTGCTGATCGTCACCAAGGCCAACAGCCGCGCCACCGTTCACCGCTCCGCCTACCTCGACTACATCAGCATCAAGACCTTCGACGAGGCCGGCGACGTCACCGGGGAGCGGCGCTTCCTCGGGCTCTTCACGTCCACGGCATACACGGAGTCGGTGACGCGGATCCCGGTGCTGCAGGACAAGATCGACGCGATCTTCGACCGCACGGGGTTCACCGCGGACTCCCACTCCGGCAAGGACCTCCTCGAGGTCCTCGAGACGTACCCCCGGGACGAGCTGTTCCAGGCCGACCAGGACGAGCTGCACGACAACGCCACCTCCGTGCTGCACCTCCAGGAGCGGCGCAAGACCAAGCTGTTCCTCCGCCAGGACGAGTTCGGCCGGTTCGTCTCGTGCCTGGTCTACATCCCGCGCGACCGCTACAACACCGGCGTCCGGTTGAAGATGGAGTCGATCCTGCGCCAGGCGTTCCAGGGCGCCAGCGTCGACTACACGACGCGGGTGTCGGAGTCGGCGCTGGCGCGGCTGCACTTCGTCGTACGCGTGCCCCAGGGGGAGAGCATCCCCGAGGTCGACCAGGCGGTCCTGGAGAAGCAGCTCATCGACGCGACCCGCACCTGGGACGAGGACCTCTCCGAGGCGGCGCGCATCGAGCACGGCGAGGAGGCGGCGGCACGCCTCACCGGCCTCTACGGGAGGGCCTTCCCCGAGGCCTACAAGGAGGACTTCACGCCGCGGATCGGTGTCGCCGACATCCGTCACATGGAGGTCCTCGACACCGAGGAGGCCACGGGCCTCAACATGTACCAGGAGCCCGGGGCACCCCCGCACGAGCGGCGCTTCAAGCTCTACCGCCGCGGCCCGCTGTCGCTGACGCAGGTGCTGCCGATGTTCACCCACCTCGGCGTCGAGGTCGTCGACGAGCGGCCGTACGAGATCAACCGCAGCGACGGCGTCACGGTGCACATCTACGACTTCGGCCTGCGCGTGCGCAACGCGAAGGTCTGGACGGGCGAGTCCCGCGACCGACTGCGCGAGCTCTTCCAGGAGGCCGTCGGGGCCGTGTGGAACGGCCAGGCTGAGTCCGACGGCTTCAACGCCCTCGTGCTCGGCGCCGGCCTCACCTGGCGGCAGGTCGTCATCATCCGCACCGTCGCGAAGTACCTGCGGCAGACGCAGACCACGTTCAGCCAGAACTACCTCGAGAACGCCCTCGTGCAGAACCTCCCCATCGCGGGGATGCTCGTGTCGCTGTTCGAGGCGCGCTTCGACCCCGACCGGTATGCCGGTGGGGCCGGTTCGGAGCGCACGGCCGAGGAGGAGTCGATCGTCGCCGCCATCACGAAGGCGCTCGACGACGTGAAGTCCCTCGACCACGACCGCATCATCCGGTCCTTCCTGGGCGTCATCCGCGCGACGCTGCGCACCAACTACTACCAGCGGGCCCAGGACGCCACGGACAAGACGTACGTGAGCCTCAAGCTCAACCCGAAGGCCGTGCCCGACCTCCCCGCGCCGCGACCGGCGTTCGAGATCTGGGTCTACAGCCCGCGGGTCGAGGGCGTGCACCTGCGCTTCGGACCCGTCGCCCGTGGCGGCCTGCGGTGGAGCGACCGCCGCGAGGACTTCCGCACCGAGGTCCTCGGGCTGGTCAAGGCGCAGATGGTCAAGAACGCCGTCATCGTCCCGACCGGCTCGAAGGGCGGCTTCTACGCCAAGCAGCTTCCCGACCCGACCCTGGACCGCGACGCCTGGCTCGCCGAGGGCATCGCGTCGTACAAGCTGTTCATCTCCGGCCTGCTCGACGTCACCGACAACCGCGTCGCCGGCGCCATCGTCCCGCCGGAGCGCGTCGTCCGCCACGACAGCGACGACCCCTACCTCGTCGTCGCCGCGGACAAGGGCACGGCGACGTTCTCCGACATCGCCAACGGCGTCGCCCAGTCCTACGGCTTCTGGCTGGACGACGCGTTCGCCTCCGGCGGCTCGGCCGGCTACGACCACAAGGCGATGGGCATCACCGCCCGCGGCGCGTGGGAGTCGGTCAAGAGGCACTTCCGCGAGATGGGGGTCGACACCCAGAGCGAGGACTTCACCGCCGTCGGCATCGGCGACATGAGCGGCGACGTGTTCGGCAACGGCATGCTGCTCTCCGAGCACATCCGGCTGGTCGCGGCGTTCGACCACCGCCACATCTTCATCGACCCCAATCCCGTTGCGGCGACGTCGTTCTCGGAGCGCAAGCGTCTCTTCGAGCTGCCGCGCTCGTCG
>NZ_DATBMI010000161.1:0-3630 GCF_036554925.1 Pedococcus sp. | reverse complement strand
GATCAGCATGTGCTCGGCGAGCCAGCCCTCGTCGCGCGCCATGACCGAGGCGATGCGCAGCGAGTAGCACTTCTTGCCCAGGAGCGCGTTGCCGCCGTAGCCCGAGCCGTAGGACCAGATGGTGCGCTCTTCGGGGAACTGCACGATGTACTTGGTGTCGTTGCACGGCCACTTCACGTCCTGCTGGCCGGGCTCGAGCGGGGCGCCGATGGAGTGCAGGGCCGGGACGTAGTTGGCGTCCTCGCCGAGCTCCTCGATGCGGCGCAGCACGTTGACGCCGCAGCGGGCCATCACGCGCATCGACACCACGACGTACTCGGAGTCGGTGATCTCGACGCCGAACATCGGGTTCTCGGAGTTGAGGTGCCCCATGACGAAGGGGATGACGTACATCGTGCGGCCCTTCATGCACCCCTGGTAGAGGTCGCGCATGATGGCCTTCATCTCGTTCGGGTCCATCCAGTTGTTGGTGGGCCCGGCGTCCTTCTCGTCGACGGAGCAGATGTAGGTGCGGTCCTCGACGCGGGCGACGTCCGTCGGGTCGGAGGCGGCGTAGAAGGAGTTCGGCTTCTTCTCGTCGTTGAGCCGCACGAAGGTGCCGGCCTCGACGAGCTTGTCGGTGAGGCGCGTCCACTCCTGGTCGGAGCCGGTCACCCACTCGACGCGGTCGGGGGTGGTCAGGGCCGCGACCTCATCCACCCACTGCTGCAGGCCGGCGTGCGTCGTGCCGCCAACCCTCCCGGTATTTGAGGTGTCCGCCGTCGCGGGTCCTGTCGACTCGATCGTCATTGCCTCGGCCGTCCCTTTCGCCCGGTGCCTGTGTCGGCTCGGCACCGGATCAGTGAGGTGGTGCGACCCCCATTCGGCCACCGAGGTGTCCACATGGTGGGCGCGCTGATTCCGCCACGGTAGACCCGTGTCAGAGGTCCGAGAAACCGGAGTGGGTCTTTCCGCTCGTGAAACGTCTCACAACTCATCAGTACAGGTCAGAGGCGTGTCGGGTTCTTTCAGAACCTTGCAAGAACCCGACGAATCTCGTTGTCGTGGGCGGCAATCGCCGGGCCGCCCCGGCCGGTCGACCGCCGAGGCGTCCAGGCGCCCCGGGGCGCATCCGGGCGAGCGGGGCGGCAGACGTGGCCACCTCGGGGGCCCCGAACGCCAGCCGGGTGCCGGGGCGGATTTCGCTGCTCGCCGCCGACCGGGTAGTGTTTCCCGTCGTTGCGCTGGGCGATCCTCAGGGCAACATCTGCGCCCGTAGCTCAACGGATAGAGCATCTGACTACGGATCAGAAGGTTAGGGGTTCGAATCCCTTCGGGCGCGCGTCGGTCGCACAGCGACCCATCGGATCTGTGTTGAGACAGAAGGGCACCAGCCCCGAGCCACTCCAGTTGGCCGGGGCTGTTGCTTTGCCCGATCGGCCCGGTGCGCCCGATCGGCCCGGTGCGCCCGATCGGCCCGGGCCGCCGGGCGGCGGCGGGCGGCCTCAGCAGGCGCCATCCGCTGTTCGGGCAGACGACATCCTCCTGAATGACTAGTTCTCCTGGCCCCTCTGGGTGGTCCGACGGGTCATTTCGACGAGACACCCCCGATCCGGTTCGTGTCGCCGGAGCGAGGACGCCTACCGTCCTCCCCGTGACCACGAAGCCCTTCGGAACGGACCTCACCGACACCGTCCTCCGCGACGAGATCGAGCTCGTCGCGGACCTCGTCGTCGCCGCGGCCGGCTTCAGCGGTCGCATGAGCGAGACCCAGATCGACGAGGCCCTCGGGCTCCGCGGCCGGCTCAAGCACGGCGCCTGAGCGCCAGCCGAGCCCCCGCCCCGAGCCCCCGCCTCGAACCCCCGCCCCGAGCCCGGTCAGCCCAGCGCCTCGGTGACCCGGCGCCAGGGCTCGAGGTCCTCAGGCCCGCGCAGGCCCTGGATGCCGACGAACACCCTGCCCACCCCGATGTCCGCCAGTGCGGCGTACCGGCGCGTGTGGTCCTCGGGCAGCCCGGCCTGGTGGCGCCGGGTGAAGGTCGCGGCGGGTGTGCGGCCCCGGAGCCGCTCCACGGCCGAGGCCACGGCGTCGCGGTCGGTGCCGAGGACGGGAAGGTCGAGGACCGTCACGCCCACCTCGCCAGGGTCCCGGTCGAGCTCCACGCAGTGCCGGCGCAGCACCTCGGCCTTGTGGGCGACCACGTCGGCGTCGCTTGTCGTGAGGTTGCAGGCGTCGCCCCACCGGGCCGCGATGCGCAGCGTGCGCTGCTCGCCCCCGCCCCCGATGATCAGCGGGATGGCCGACACGGGCCTGGGGTAGAGCGTGGTCTCCGGGAGCGAGACCCGCCCGCCGGAGTACGCCTTCGTGCCGGGAGCCCAGAGCGCCCTCAGTGTCTCGGCGGCGGCGTCGAGCGCGTCCAGCCGCTCCCGCGCCGGGGGAAAGGCCAGGCCGTATGCCGCGTGCTCGCGCTCCCACCAGCCGGTGCCCAGGCCGCAGAAGGCCCGCCCGCCGCTGAGGACGTCGAGCGTCGCGAGCGTCTTGGCCAGCACCCCGGCGGGGCGAAAGGTGACCGGCGTGACGAGCGTGCCCAGCTCCAGACCGGGCGCCGCCCCGGCGAGCAGGCCGAGGACGGTGAAGGGCTCCGGCAGCGGGTCCCAGGCCCTGCCGACCTGCGGGATCTGGATGAGGTGGTCCATCAGGGCCAGACCCGCGAACCCCGCCTGCTGTGCCGCCAGCGCCATCGCGGTGAGCCACCCCGCAGGGTCCTCGCCCCAGGGGAACGCGGACAGCTGGAGCACCAGCGGCAGGCGCCGCACGGGTGCGGCCGGGGACGGTGCCGCCGTCGAGCCGCCGACCCTCGTGCCACCGCCGGTGGCGGGGTCGGTGTCGGCACTGACCCGCAGCACGAGGTCCCAGCCCTCGGCCTCGAGTCGCGGCGCCACCTCGGCGGCCCCGCGCAGCTGCCGGGCGAGCACGGGAGCCGGCACGGGCCGGTCGCGGTCGGCGTTGCGGCGACGGCAGAGTGCGGCGTCGGCCTCGACCACCACCGCGACCGCGGGGAGTCCGGCCTGCCGGGCGGCGCCCAGCCAGGACAGCCGGCGGGTCTCGTCCAGCCCCAACGTGTCGACCACGGTGGTCAGGCCGCGGCCGGTCCGCGCCCGCACCACCAGCTCGAGCACCTCGAAGGCGTCGGTCGAGGCGTCGAGGTCGGCCGGGCCGCTGCCGACGATGCCGCGCAGGTGGTCGGAGGAGACGACCTCCACGGCGCGGTAGCGCCGGGCCGCCCAGGTGGACTTGCCCGACCCGGAGGCGCCGACCAGCACCACGAGCGCGGGGTCCGGGATCCGCGGCTCACCCATGGCGCGAGTCTCGCGCGGCCGACCCGGCTGCCGCTACACGACGCAGAACTCGTTGCCCTCGGGGTCGAGGAGGGTCACCGCGTAGTAGTTGGCCCCGTCCGGGGCGTTGAGGTGCGCGACCGAGGCGCCGAGGCCCACCAGGCGCTCGACCTCGGCGTCGATGAGCGCCTTGCGCTGCTCGTAGTCCGGGAGTGCACGCGGCCCGCCGGTGAGCTTGATGTCGAGGTGCACGCGGTTCTTCACCGCCTTGCCCTCGGGCACCGGCTGGAACCAGATCCGCGGTCGCGTCCC
>NZ_DATBMI010000159.1:0-6671 GCF_036554925.1 Pedococcus sp. | reverse complement strand
GACCACCGCCCTGTCGGCATCCGTGCCCATGAGGGGCCGGAGGTGCCGAGCCTGAACTTGGTGGTCGAGGGCCCTGGCAATGCAAACACCGGCTTGCTGTCATCCCCTGCCACAACCGAGAGGCTGGCGCCTGAGCGGCAGGTTGTGCGGGGGGCAGCCCAGACCGATCGGCGCATTCCGCGTCAGGCCGTTCACCTCAATACGCCGGTATGCCGCCTCGCACTCGGTACAGTCCGTCCACTTCCTCACAGCGATCTTGGCCTGGCCGCTACCGGCCCATCCGAAACCAAGGAGCCCGCATGATTCGGACCTCATCGGCACGTGCCCTGGGCTGGGGCATGGCGTTGTTCCTCCCGGGCGTCGTCGTAGCCGTGGTCTTCTTCATCTCCGGCCTGCCTGCCGTGGGAATCCTGGGCAGCTTCGTAGCGATGGCCGGGTGGATCTGCCTCACCTTGGGAGTGACCGACCTGGCCAGCAAGACTGACGCCCTGTACGAACGGAACGGCCCAGTCTGAGGTCTCGGCCGGCGATCTGAACGCGTCCCGTTGTGAACGTGCTGCTCATGACGGATCACACCGCCGGCACCACCGACGCCTCCGCAGCTCTCGACCATGCGCTTCGCACACCGGGCGCAACGCGCTCCATCACGCAGCGCGAGACCGGCTGGCAGGCGCCGATCCGACAGGGGCGATCAGGCTCAGCGTGCCGAGATCGCCTTGGCGACCTTGGCCTGAGGAACATCCGAGTGGTGGCGGCGCTTTGACCCAGCCGATGGCGAGCCCGGCCACGTAGTTGAGCGCCATCAGCCCGATCAGCAACAGGACGAACTGCTTGCCGCCGACGGCGTAGAACAGGACTGACGCGACGGCGATGACGCCATTGCGGCACCTGTGCGGCAGGAGCCAGGTCGCGACCAGCGTGGCTGGCAGGAAGTACCAGAGGAACAACGGCGCGGCAAAGGACACGTCGGCTCCTCGTGTGACTGATCCAGGGTCGGCGCCATCTACCCGATTTCGGACGTCGTGCCGGTGAACTCGCGCGGGTGGTTCCGGGTGTCGTCACGGGCGACTCCTCAATCGCCACCGCCGTGGGGTCCCCCTATCATTCGTGCGTGCGAACCTTCACTGCCCGCTCCGTCGCAGCACGACCGCTTGTGGTTCTCACTTGGATGCTTCTGTGGTTCGGGGCGTTCTCGCTCTTCGGCATGGTGCGCGAACGCATCGACACCTCCCCGATCCAGCTCTTGCTGGGCATCCTCATCTTCTCCGCGTGCCTCGGGTTGGGGTTTGTGTTGCAGCGTCGGATGCTGTCCTGCCTCGGCCCCGCCACGGCCACTCGGCGACGGAGGGCACAGTTGGGCGGCCGGTAGCCTCGGGAGCCAGCCGCCAGCCCCGGACTGGCAGCGGTGTGCCGCAGGTCGTGGACGCTTAACCAGGTCGTGGACGCCGAACCGACCCAGCTACGCCCCTCGGGGCGAGTACATGATCACCGCCACACCAACCAGGCAGATCAAGGCCCCGACCACGTCGTACCGGTCAGGCCGGAACCCGTCCAAGGCCATTCCCCAGGCCAGGGAACCGGCGACGAACACTCCGCCGTACGCAGCCAGGATGCGGCCGAAGTGGGCGTCGGGTTGGAAGGTGGCCACGAAGCCGTACAGCCCCAACGCGATCACTCCGGCTCCCACCCAGGCCCAGCCTCGGTGCTCGCGGATGCCCTGCCAGACCAGCCACGCTCCGCCGATCTCCGCCACCGCTGCGAGCACGAACAAGAGGATGGACCGGGTCACCGTCATGGCGGCGATCCTCCCAGAGCTCACCGCTCGACCCCCGACGCCTCAGGGTGCGCGCGCCTCGCGGACGAGCCGGCTGGGGCGCGCGGCCGCGGCGCGGGCGACGGCGCCAGCGCCCGCCCACCTGCGTGTCGGCGGGGCCAACAGACCGCGGCGCTCGTAGTAGCGCAGCGTCTGCTGGTTCACCCCCGCGGCCTTGGCCACCTCGCCGGACCGAGGCCGGGCGCTGCGTCAACCGACATGGCGATCACCACCGCGCGCCGACTCCGCGCGCTCGAGCAGAGCGCTGAGCACCTCAACGCGTGCAGGCGGGACCTCGACGTCCAGCCGCACGCCGACCGTGCCCGACTCCCGCGCGGGGAGCTGCGTGACCGTGAAGCCGAAGAACGAGCAGCACGAGGCCTCGCGGTCCGCCAGCTCACGCACGGTCACCTGCAGACCCTCGGGCCCGGAGAGGACCAGAACGCCCCGTGTCGCCTCTGGGCGTTCGACGCGCACCAGGTACCGCCCGAACAGGTCGTCGAACTCAGCCACCCGCAGCGGCTGCTCGGCCGTGGGCAGGGTGCAGGCATCCGGCGCCACCCAGGGAACGGTCATCATCCACACTCCTCCATGGCGAGGTCGACCGATGATCCACGTTAAACCGGATCTGGCGCTGTGGCGGCCCGCTTCTTGATTCATTCAAGAAAGAGGGGCAGACTGCGCAGGGTGACCACCGCAGCCTCGCACTTCGAGAGCATGCTGCGCGGGACCCCCCTCCGCGTCACCCGTCCGCGGCTGGCCGTGCTGGCCGCGGTGGATGCCCATCCGCATGCCGGCACCGAGTCGATCCTCCGCGCCGTGCGCAGGGACCTCCCGGCGGTGTCCCACCAGGCCGTGTACGACGTGCTGCGTGCCCTGACCGAGGCGGGCTTGGTGCGGCGCATCCAGCCGTCCGGGTCCGTGGCCCGCTACGAGCTGCGGGTCGGAGACAACCACCACCACGTCGTATGCCGTGTGTGCGCCACCATCGCCGACGTCGACTGCGCCGTCGGCCACACCCCCTGCCTCACCGCCTCCGACGACCACGGCTTCACCATCGACGAGGCCGAGGTCACCTACTGGGGCCTGTGCCCCGAGTGCGCGGCAGCGACCTCACCGCGCTGACCGCGCCATCACCCCCAGCCCCCACCCAGAGACGAAGGAGATGTACTCACGTGGTCGACCACGGCAGCGAGAGCGAGAACCCGGTAATCCCCTCCCCCGAACCGAAGACGGATCGGCGGCCCCACAGCAACAGGGACTGGTGGCCCAACCAGCTGAACCTCCAGGTGCTCCACCAGCACTCCCCCTACGCCAATCCCCTGGGTGAGGGCTTCGACTACGCCGAGGCGTTCAAGAACCTGGACGTCGAGGCGTTGAAGCAGGACCTCATCGACGTGATGACCACCTCGCAGGACTGGTGGCCGGCCGACTTCGGCCACTACGGAGGCCTGTTCATCCGGCTCAGCTGGCACGCCGCGGGGACCTACCGCATCGAGGACGGCCGCGGCGGCGCAGGGGACGGCTCGCAGCGCTTCGCCCCGCTCAACAGCTGGCCCGACAACGCCAACCTCGACAAGGCCCGCCGCCTCCTCTGGCCGGTCAAGAAGAAGTACGGCCAGAAGATCTCGTGGGCCGACCTGCTCGTGCTGGCCGGCAACGTCGCCTTGGAGTCCATGGGCTTCAAGACCTTCGGCTTCGGCTTCGGCCGGGAGGACATCTGGGAGCCCGAGGAGATCTTCTGGGGTCCCGAGGACACCTGGCTCGGCGATGAGCGCTACAGCGGCGAGCGCGAGCTCTCCGGTCCGCTCGGCGCGGTGCAGATGGGCCTGATCTACGTCAACCCCGAGGGCCCCAACGGCAACCCCGACCCCATCGCGGCAGCACGCGACATCCGCGAGACCTTCCGCCGGATGGCGATGAACGACGAGGAGACCGTCGCCCTCATCGCCGGCGGCCACTCGTTCGGCAAGACCCACGGCGCCGGCCCGGCCGACAACGTCGGTCCCGAGCCGGAGGCCGCGCCGCTGGAGGAGCAGGGCCTGGGCTGGCACAGCACCTACGGCTCCGGCAAGGGTGCCGACACCATCACCAGCGGCCTCGAGGTGACGTGGTCCAACACCCCGACGCGTTGGGGCATGGGCTTCTTCGAGAACCTGTTCCGCTACGACTACGAGCTGGTCAAGAGCCCGGCCGGGGCGCACCAGTGGGTCGCCAAGGAGGCAGAGGCCACCGTGCCCGACGCCTTCGACCCCGCGAAGAAGCACCGTCCCACCATGCTGACCACCGACCTCGCGCTCCGCCTCGACCCGGAGTACGAGCAGATCTCGCGCCGCTTCTACGAGAACCCGGACGAGTTCGCGCTGGCCTTCGCCAAGGCCTGGTACAAGCTGCTCCACCGCGACATGGGCCCGGTCTCCCGCTACCTCGGACCGTGGGTGCCGGAGCCGCAGCTCTGGCAGGACCCGGTGCCGCCGGTCGACCACGAGCTCATCGGGGCCGAGGACATCGCGTCCCTCAAGCGGGCCATTCTCGACTCCGGCATCCCCCTCGCCGACCTCGTCTCGACGGCGTGGGCCGCTGCCGCCAGCTACCGCGACACCGACAAGCGCGGTGGAGCCAACGGCGCGCGGATCCGCCTGGCACCGCAGAAGGACTGGGAGGTCAACGCGGGCACGGCTCCGGTCATCGAGCGCCTCGAGCAGGTGCAGCAGGAGTTCAACAGCGCGCAGACGGGCGGCAAGCGGGTCTCGCTGGCCGACCTGATCGTGCTCGGTGGCTCCGCAGCGGTCGAGCAGGCCGCGCGCGCCGCCGGCGTCGAGGTCGAGGTGCCGTTCGCCCCCGGGCGCACGGACGCCACGCAGGAGCAGACCGACGTGCAGTCGTTCTCGGTCATGGAGCCCCGCGCCGACGGCTTCCGCAACTACCTGCGGGCAGGCGAGAAGCTGCCGCCGGAGACCCTGCTGCTCGACCGGGCGAACCTGCTGTCGCTCACCGCCCCCGAGATGACGGTCCTCGTCGGCGGCATGAGGGCCCTCGGCACGAACCACGGTGGGGCGCAGCACGGGGTCCTCACCGACCGCCCGGGCGTGCTGAGCACCGACTTCTTCGTGAACCTGCTCGACATGGGCACGGAGTGGAAGGTCGCGACCGACACCGAGAACGTCTACGAGGGCCGCGACCGCGCCACCGGCGAGGTCACCCGCACGGCCACGGCCGTCGACCTGGTCTTCGGCTCGAACTCGCAGCTGCGCGCGATCGCCGAGGTCTACGCCGAGGACGACGCCAACGAGAAGTTCGTCAAGGACTTCGTGGCGGCGTGGGTCAAGGTCATGAACCTCGACCGGTTCGACCTCGTCTGACGCGAGGCCCCGGTCACAGCGATGTGACCGGGGCCTACCGGCGGTGCCCCACCGAGTTCGTCGCCTTCGGCGGGGAGTCGCGGTGGCCACCGACGCACCCGTTCCGGCAAAACGCGTAGGGGTGCCGTAGCCCCGGTGACCCCCGCCGTCCAGTTGACGTAGCCGAGTCACTAGCCCCTTCGGGCCATCTTGTCCCAAAGGCCTTCCCCTGCCGTCGGGGCCGCGGTCGGATGGATGGGTCCGGGGACGCCGGAAGGGGGACGCGATGCGCGGCACGGTGATGGCACTGGCGGGAGCCGCTGCGCTGGGGGCCCTGATCGCCACCCAGGTCCCGTCAGCGGGCCCATCGCTCTCGACCGAGGGTTACCGGCCCGGCGGTGGGTGGCCCTATGCGTCCGGCGCGCAGGAGAACCTGGTCACCGACCCGCTCCCCAGCCCCCCGACGGGTGAGCCCGCCGCTTCGGCCGACCCGTTCGCCGCGGAGCGCGGCCGCGCCCTGCGGACCGCCTACGACTCGGTTGCGGGTGCGGTACCCCCTGAGTGCAACCTGACCTCCGCCGTCCTGGCGGCCGTCGGCCAGGTGGAGTCCGGCTCGGCGGGAGGGCGGGCGATCGGAGCGGACCACCGGGTGAACCCACCCATCTACGGGCCCATGCTCGACGGTGGCGCACGGGCCGCAGTGCACGACACCGACGGTGGGTCGTTCGACGGCAGCACGGCGTGGGACCGCTCCATGGGCCTGATGCAGATGCTGCCTGACACCTGGCGCACGTTGGGCGTCGACGGCGACGACGACGGCCTGGCCGACCCGCAGAACGTCTACGACGCGGCCCTGGCCGTGGGGAGCCACCTCTGCGCTGGCGGCCGCAACCTCGCGAGCGAGCCAGCCCTTCGAGACGCCGTGTACGCCTACCGGGGCTCCGCCGGATATGTGGACGCGGTTCTGGCGTGGACGCGTTACTTCACCACGCACGGGCTTGACTCCCTCGGCGACCTCGGCTCCGCCAGGCCGCCGGAGGTCAGGACGGCCGAGCTCGACTCGCCGATCGTCGTCGCCGCCCTGCCCGGCCGGCCCAGGGTGGCCCCCGACCCCTCCAGCTCCCGAGGACTGCTGGGCCTCCTGGCCAACGGCTTGAGTTCCGGACGCTCCTTCACCGACGTCGTCGCAGCGGGTCCGAGGAGCACGACAAGGCCGACCCCCCGCGCCGGCACACCCACGACGCCCGGCTCCCCCACCGTCGGGACGACGTCGCCGATCACCACGACGCCACCGGCCGGGACGACCGCTCCGTGGCCGACGACGACCCCGCCGGTCACCACCACCGAGCCGCCGGTCACCACCACCGAGCCGCCGGTCACCACGACCGAGCCGCCGGTCACCACGACCGAGCCGCCCGTGACCACGACCGAGCCGCCCGTGACCACGACCGAGCCGCCGGTCACCACGACCGAGCCGCCGGTCACCACGACCGAGCCGCCGGTCACCACGACCGAGC
>NZ_DATBMI010000118.1:0-19767 GCF_036554925.1 Pedococcus sp. | reverse complement strand
CAGCTGCGGGACAAGGGCAACACCGTGCTCGTCGTGGAGCACAAGCCAGAGACCATCACCATCGCCGACCACGTGGTCGACCTCGGCCCCGGCGCGGGCACGGCGGGCGGCACCGTCTGCTTCGAGGGCTCCGTGGCCGGGCTGCGGGCGAGCGGCACCGTCACCGGCCGCCACCTCGACGACCGGGCGAGGCTCAAGGACTCGGTGCGCTCCGCCTCCGGCGCGCTGGAGGTTCGAGGCGCTTCGACCCACAACCTCCGGGACGTGGACGTGGACATCCCGCTCGGGGTGCTCTGCGTCGTCACGGGGGTCGCCGGCTCAGGCAAGAGCTCGCTGATCCAGGGCTCGGTCGCCCAGCGTGACGGTGTGGTGGTGATCGACCAGGGGGCGATCAAGGGCTCCCGCCGCAGCAACCCGGCAACCTACACCGGCCTGCTCGAGCCGATCCGCAAGGCGTTCGCCAAGGCCAACGGCGTCAAGCCGGCCCTGTTCAGCTCCAACTCCGAGGGCGCCTGCCCCACCTGCAACGGCGCCGGCGTCATCTTCACCGACCTGGGCATCATGGCCACCGTCGAGTCCACCTGCGAGGAGTGCGAGGGGAAGCGGTTCCAGGCGGCCGTGCTCGAGTACAGGCTGGGCGGCAGGAACATCGCCGAGGTGCTCGCGATGTCGGTGGTCGAGGCCGAGGCGTTCTTCGGCGACGGCGAGGCGCGCACACCGGCCGCCCACAAGGTCCTCGACCGGCTCACCGACGTGGGGCTCGGCTACGTCAGCCTCGGCCAGCCGCTCACCACGCTGTCCGGTGGCGAGCGGCAGCGGCTCAAGCTGGCCGCCCAGATGGGCGAGAAGGGCGAGGTCTACGTCCTCGACGAGCCGACCACAGGTCTCCACCTCGCCGACGTCGAGAACCTGCTCGGCCTGCTCGACCGGATCGTGGACTCCGGCAGGTCGGTCATCGTCATCGAGCACCACCAGGCCGTCATGGCCCACGCCGACTGGGTCATCGACCTCGGCCCCGGCGCCGGCCACGACGGTGGGCGAATCGTCTTCGAGGGCACACCGGCCGACCTCGTCGCCGCCCGCACCACCCTCACCGGCGAGCACCTCGCGGCGTACACCGGCACCTGACCGAGGCAGCCCACCACCCGGCGGTCGACCCACCCGGTGGTCATCGGCCCGGCGGTCGACCCACCCGGCGCACGAAGGACGTTCGCCCCTGTGTGGGCACCGCCTGCGGCGTTGTGATGGAGGTGGGTCCATGCCTCTTGCCGTCGGACGGTGAGCGAGGACGAGGAGGCGGTCATGCAAGACTTCGTGTTCTGGCAGGTCCTGTGGCTGGTCTGCGGGGTGGTGACGATCGTCGCCGCGGTGTTGGCTCGGCGGAGCCGACGGTGGCGGTACGCCGGACGTGCCTCGGTGGGGGTGCTCTTCGTCATCGGGGGTGCACTGCTGCACGTCCTCAACCTGGCGACGGGCGCGGACTACGCCGGCTTCGCTGACCCTGCCCACTTCGAGTGGGTCACGGACGCCTGGCAAGCCGTGGTGCCATCCAACGCGGTCCTCCTCATCGGACTGCTGGCGGCGTTCGAGGCGGCAGTCGGGGTGATGGCTCTGTGCGGTGGACGCTGGACCCAGCTGGCCTACGCGGGTGTCGTCGCGTTCTACCTGGCGCTCTGGCTCTTCGGATGGATCGAGACCGTGTGGGTCCTGGCCATGCTGGCGCCGATGCTGCTGCTGCTGCGTGCGGAGCGTGAGGCCGCGGCCGCCTCCCGGCCCACCGGACAGGTCAAGGCTTCGGTGCGCGGACGCCTGGTGTGAGAACGCTCCGGTCCGCGGCACCGCCACGCCGCAGGCCAGGGTTCGCGTCCCGGCCTGCGGCGATGGCGTCTCTCACAGGCTCAGCCTGCGGGAGCCGTGCCGAAGAACCGCCGGGTCCGGGGCAGGCGGCGGAGCACGAACCGGTCGAGCAGGAGCACCACCAGCAGCGAGGCACCGAACACGGGCAGGAAGACCGCCAGCGCGAGGATGCCCGCGGCCAGCAGCGGCGACGTCCGCAGGGCCGACCCGCCCCGCGGCGCGCCAAGCTGGCCGTTCCCACGCGGGCGCCGGCGCCACCACATCAGCGGCCCTGTGACGCAGGAGGCGACCACCGCAAGGCAGAAGGCGGTCGTGAGCCACATGTTCAGGGTGCCGAAGCGGCGTCCCTCGTGCAGCGCGATGCCCTGGGAGACCACCTTGGCCAGGGCTGGGTAGTTGGCGTACCCGTAGCTGCTGACGGCCTGGCCGCCGTACTGGTCGACATGGACGGTGCGTTCCTTGGCGGGGTCGTTGAAGGCGTAGCCGATCGCGGAGAACACGCCTTGGTCGTCCGCTGGAAGGGCGACGGTCAGGGGGTGGGTCAGTCCCTCCCGGTCGGCGACGGCGACGGCCGTGTCGAGGTTGGCGACGGACACCTCGGTCCCGGGCGCCCCGGACTGCGGGACGCCGGTCTTCTCCTGCGCCCAGGGGATGACGTGGTGGCTGTGCGGCAGCGACTCGTCCAGGGTCGAGGTGGGGTCGGACAGGGCGCCGTGGTCCTGCGACCAGAACGAGGTGCCGCCGGCGGTGGCCAGCTTCTGTGCCTGTGCACCCCAGATCCCGGTCCACGGCAGACCGGAGACGACGAGCAGCAGCAGGCCGATCCCGACGACCGCGCCCACTCGGGCGTGGTTGCTGCGGAGGGCAGCCCCCGGTGCCCCTGCGGATCGCTGTCGCTTCCGGGCCCGGCGTCCCCGGAAGAAGAGGTAGTAGCCGGTCAGCGCCATGACGATCGCCCAGCAGGCGCCGAGCTCCATGATCGTGTCGCCGACTCGGCCGGCCATGAGGTCGGCGTGGATTCGCACGGCGGTGCCGCTGATCGTGGTGTCGGGGTTCAGCGAGCCCAGCACGGTCGCGTCGTAGGGGTCGACGAACACGTCGCGGGTCTGCTCGTCCGCCGTCTGGATCGTGAAGCGGGTGCTGTGGTCGGCCTCCGCGGGCTCGGTCATCGAGACGACCGTCGCGTCGGGGTGGGCCTGCGCAACGGCCTGCCGTTGCGCCTCGTACTTCTGGATCACCTGCCCCGGCTCATGGTCTACCCGCATGAGGTCGTGGTGGACGAGCGGTTCGATCTGGAACCGGAACATGTAGACCAGCCCTGTGACCGCGAGGACGAGCAGGACGGGAATGACGACGGCGGCGGCATAGAAGTGCCAGCGCCAGAAGGCCCGGAACAGGCCAGCAGGGCGGCGGGCCGCCGGGACGGTTGCTCGCGCGCGGGAGGGTGAACGGCGGGCAGGGTCATCGACAACGGACATGGATGTGCTCCTCAGACAGGGCAGCCTCGGACGAGGCAGGACGGGGTGCGCGGTATACCGCCCATCGCCGAATGGGACGGGCAGGCGCCGCGGGGGTGTCTGTGCGCCGGGCTAGGCGCGAAGGAGGTGCGGCGGGCCGCGGCGAACGGCGCTGGAGGCCCGCCACACGTCATCCGTGACGAGGTCGCCCACCCAGTGGAGTGCACGCTCGAGGCCCCGCCACGACGAGGGGTGGGGGGCGCTCAGGGTCAGGGACGCCAGCCCTCGCGCACGCAGACCACCATGGACAAGGCACCTCGCGAGCCGGATCGGGACCTCACCGAGCCTGCGCGCCGTCCACCAGGACTGCTCACCACGCGACAGCAGCCATCCGACCAGGAGCCCCACCACGAGGTGCGCGCCGAGCATGGGCGGCGAGGGCAGCAGGTCCCCCCACGACGTGGTCCCACCCCCGACAGCGTGGGCGTGCGCCGAGCCTGCGTCGAAGAGGCCCCGGGCCGTCGTGTGGGAGTGCCCCCCGCCCAGCTCCACGGCCAGCTGCCGTGTCGGCTGCACGTCTGGCGAGGCCGCCAGGGCGGCCACGGTGTGGCTCAGGTGCACCACGAGCTGCAACGCCAGCAGCAGGCCCGCCGACCGGCGCACGCTCATCCGACGGCCGGTGAGGGGAGTCGCAGCCACCGCGAGCACCGCGACAATCCCCAGCGTGTGAAGCGCCCCAGCGCGGTGGCCGGAGGCGGCCAGGTGGGCCAGCGACGAGACGGTCACCGCGAGCCATGCCGAGGTCAGCGAGCGCGCGAGGCGCATCACCCGGCCGGACTCGTTGGACACCCGCCGGAGTGTAGCCGCGTTGCCCGCTGCAGCGTCGCTGCGCGTGGCGGCTACCCGCGGGCCGACGCGTAGCGCTGCAGGAACAGGGCCTCGGTGAGTGCCATCGCCTCGATCTCTCGCGGGTCGACGCTCTCGTTGGGCGCGTGGATCAGCCCCATCGGCTCCTCCACGCCCATGAGGATGAGCTCCGCCTCGGGGTAGGTGTCCGCGAACACGTTGCACAACGGGATGGACCCGCCCTGTCCGAGCGTCGTCATCGGCACGCCGTAGGACTCCAGCATCGCCGCTGCGATCGCCGTGTAGGCAGGACCGTCCGTGGCGGCCAGGAAGGGCGAGCCGACCGCCTCGGTCTCCACGTGCACCCGGACTCCCCACGGAGCGGCCGCGGTGAGGTGGTTGACGAGCGCGGCCCGGGCCGCCTCGGGATCCATTCCGGGTGGGATGCGCAGGTTGAGCCGGGCGGCAGCATGAGGGGTGATCGCCGAGGCCGACCCGACCACGGGGGCGCAGTCGATGCCGAGGATCGTCACGGCCGGACGCGCCCACAGCATGTCGGAGACGCTCCCATCGCCCAGCAGCGAGGCCCCCTCGACCACTCCTGCGTCAGCGCGGAACTGCTCGGGCGGGTACGGCTCGCCCGACCACGTCTGGGTGGAGTCGAGTCCGCGGATCGTCGTGTTGCCCCGGCTGTCGCGCAGGCTGGCCAGCATCGACACCAGGGCGGCCAGCGCGTCGGGGGCGGCACCGCCGAACATCCCGGAGTGGAGCTCGGACTCGAGGGCCTCGACCCGCACCACCACGTTGACCATGCCCCGCAGGCTCACGGTGACCGCGGGCCGGCCCACCGCCGCGTTGCCGGTGTCGCAGACGAGGATCACGTCGGCCCGCAGCAGGTCCGCGTGCGTGGGGACGAAGGCCTCCAGCCCACCGGTGCCCTGCTCCTCGGACCCCTCGACGACCAGCTTGAGGTTGAGCTGCAGCGAGTCCCCGAGGGCGCGCAGGGCGGTGAGGTGCATGAGGATGTTCCCCTTGCAGTCGCAGGCACCGCGGCCGTACCACCGCCCGTCGACCTCGGTGAGCTCGAAAGGCGCTGTGCGCCAAGCCTCTTCGTCCAGTGGGGGCTGCACGTCGTAGTGGGCGTACAGGAGCACCGTCGGCGCCGCCGGGTCGGAGCACGGCCGGGAGCCCACGACCGCGTTGCTGCCGTCCGCGGTCTTCTCGAGGTGGGCGTCGGTGAAGCCCAGGCCAGCGAACCGGCCGAGCACCCACTGTGCGGCGCGCTCGCACTCCTCCGGGGGGTACTGACGGGGGTCAGCGACCGACGGGATCGCGACGAGCTCGGCGAGCTCGTCGCGCACCCCTGGCATCAGGTCGTGGACGCGCGACCTCAGGTCCATCGCGGTCACCCGCCCGTGGTGTCGCTCAGCTTGAGGCTGTTGACGAACTCCTGGAACTCCTCCAGCTCCTGCGGGCAGTAGATCTTGATGACCATGAGCTCGCCCTGGACCACCCGGCTGTCCGCGATGACCGGGCGGCTCCCCGGGCCGCCCGACCCGTTGGCCAGCTGGGCCAGCAGGGTGGCCCGGCTCAGCGCTCCGTTCGGGTCGGCGCAGATCGCTCCGCCGTCGTCACCGAGCACCCGCACGATCGCCTCCTGCGACGGCGCCCGTGCTCCCGCGTTCTCGAGCTCGGTGACGAGCTGGGCGGCCTTCTCCTCGGCCTCCGCCGTCGACCTGGCGGACCGGAAGGCGAACAGCCCGACGACCATCAGCAGCCCGAACACGATGGCCAGGATGACGTAGAGCGTGGACCGCTCCCGGGCGGTCTGGGTCTCCTCGACCGTGCTCATGACTGGCTCACCTCCTCCCGGGGCTCCTCCGGCTGCCTCCACGAGGGCTTGCGCATCCGGTAGAAGAGGAAGGGCACGAGCAGCCCGAGTCCGAGCGCACCACCGGCCACGATGAAGACGTACACCCCGCCGTTGCCCTCACCGAACTGCGACGGCGGGATGAAGCCGACCAGCAGGGCAGCCAGGGAGGCCGCGAAACCGACGCCGCACAGGGAGCCCAGGATCGGCGCGCGGTAGCCGCGCGGGTGGTCGGGGTGGCTGCGCCGCAACCGCACGGCCGCGACGAACATCAGCAGGTACATGATCAGGTAGACCTGCGTGGTGATGACCGAGAAGATCCAGTAGGCGCTCGAGACCGTCGGGATCAGTGCGTACCCCAGGGCGATCACGGTCGTGATCGCTCCCTGCGTCACCAGGATGTTCTGCTGCACGCCGTTCTTGTTCAGCTTCTGCAGGAACGGCGGCAGGTAGCCCTCCTGCCGCGAGATCAGCAGCAGGCCCTTGGAGGGCCCGGCCAGCCACGTCAGCATGCCGCCGAGCGAGGCGGCCACGAGCATGATGCCGATGATCGGGGTGAGCCACTGCCACCCGAACTCGGCGAAGACAGCCTCGAACGCCTGCATGATGCCGGCGGTCAGGGAGAGCTGCTCGGCCGGCACGAACCAGCTGATCGCCAGGGCCGGGAGGATGAAGATGAGCAGCACGAGCCCCATCGCCAGGAACATCGAGCGGGGGAACTCCCTCGATGGGTTCTTCAGCGACCCCACGTGCACCGCGTTCATCTCCATGCCGGAGTAGGACAGGAAGTTGTTGACGATGAGCACGAGGCTGGCCAGGCCTGCCCACTCGGGCAGCAGGTGGCCTGCGTCCATGGGTGCAGCCGACTCGTTCCCCTGGCCCAGGAAGACGATGCCGAGGGTGACCAGCAGGACGCCCGGGATGAGGGTGCCGATGATGAGGCCACCGCTGGCCAGACCGGCGATGCCCTTGGTGCCGCGGGAGGAGACCCACACACCCGTCCAGTAGACGACCACGATGACGAGCGCCGTCCACACCCCGCTGCTGGCGAGCTCGGGGTTGATGACGTAGGCCAGCGTGCTGGCCACGAAGCCGAGCAGGGTCGGGTAGTAGAAGATCGTCATGGCGAACTGGCACCAGACGGCAAGGAACCCCATCGGCTTCGAGATGCCCTCCGACACCCACTTGTAGACACCCCCCTCCCAGCCTGAGGCGAGCTCGGCGGAGACCAGCGAGGTCGGCAGGAGGAAGATGATGGCGGGCACCAGGTAGAGGAACACCGCTGCCAGCCCGTAGACGGCCATCGTCGGCGCCGGGCGCAGGCTCGCGACGGAGCTCGTGGTCATCAGCGCCAGGGCCACCCACGAGATGTATGCCGCGGCGGGCGCGCGGGTGCGGGCCCTCTCGACGGGTACGGACCCGCTCACCGGGACGTCAGCGGCACTCATGGGGGCTCACCCGCCGTCGTTGGCCACGTGGTCCGGACGGCGTGCCCTGGCATCCCCCCGGTCCCGTGGTGATGGTCCTGGTCGTGTTCATCACCATCGCCCCTTGTCTCGAGACGTGAACCTGTTGCGATTGCACGGTATGAGCCCGCCAACAAGGGGGGCTCATCCCCCAGGGGTGATCATGGCGGGCCGGGCCGGCTCGCCCAGGGCTCACTCGACGATGGCGAGGCCGTGGTCGGTGTTGTTGAGCCGCTGCCCGCCGTCGTCCGTGACGGCCACGATGTCCTCGATCCGCACGCCGAAGCGCCCCGCGAGGTAGATCCCCGGCTCGATGGAGAAGCACATCCCCGGCACCAGCGGCTGGCCCTCGCCCTCCACCATGTAGGGCGGCTCATGGGTCGTCACCCCGATGCCGTGCCCGGTGCGGTGGATGAACTGCTCACCGAATCCCGCCCGGGTGATGACGGCCCGCGCCACCCGGTCGATCTCCTGGCAGCTGACTCCCGGGCGGACCGCCTCGAAGGCAGCCTGCTGCGCCTGGCGGACCACGTCGTGCACCTTCCGGATCTCCGGGGTCGGCTCCCCGACACAGACCGTCCGGGTGGTGTCGGAACCGTAGCCGTCCATCAGGCCGCCGAAGTCCAGCACCACGGCGTCGCCTCTCTCGATGACCCGGCTACCCGCCTCGTGGTGCGGGTTGGCGCCGTTGGGTCCGGAGCCGACCACCGTGAAGTCCACCTGCTCGTGCCCGAACCGTCGGAGCAGCCCTGCCAGGTCGGCGGCGACGTCGGTCTCACGACGGCCGGCGAACGGCATACCGATGATCTCGCCGTATGCCGCGTCGGCAGCCGCGCCGGCGGCCGCCAGCCGTGCCAGCTCGTTGCCGTCCTTGACGGCACGCATCATCGGGAGGCACTCGGTCAGCGGCTCGTAGTCGGTGGAGGGCAGCTGCCGCTGCAGGCCGAGGAGGTGGAGCGCCCAGGCGGAGTCGGAGATGCCGAAGTGCCCCTGCTCGAGCAGCGCGGCAGCCACCGGGTACGGGTCCGTGCCGTCGGCCCAGTCCATGATGGTGAGAGCCGACGCCCCCTCCGCGGACTCGGCGTCGGGGCGTTCGAGCACGGGCACGAGCAGCGTCGGCTCCTGGCCCGGGCGCAGGACCAGCATGGTCAGGCGCTCGGTGATGGCAGTGGGCCGGTATCCCGTCAGCCACACCAGGTCCGGTCCAGGGGTCACCGCGACCCCAGCAAGGCCGGCCTCGACGGCGGACCGGACCACCCGGTCCATGCGGCCTCGGTAGTCCGCGCTCGTGAACGCCGGGGGGCTCGGGTGCTGGGTGCTGGTCATGGTGCCTCCCTGCCTGGCGTCAGGCGCCTCACGCTAGGCAGCCGGCAGGGCGGGCGGCATCCCCCGTCGGGGATGAGCCAGGTCGCTGGTCGGCCGCGCCCCCACCGGCGGTGGCGCGTCAGTCGCGATCGCGCCCGCCGCGACCGACCTCGCCGTCGTGCTCTCCCGCGAGGGCGGTGACCCGGACGACGCGGTCGACGTCGAAGCGCTCCCACGCCCCACGGTGCTGGGCGTCCAGGCCCTCCACCGCTGACAGGTCCAGCACCACGGGGTCGCGGACCTCCTGGGTGACGCCGTGGAGGGTCACGGAGGCCGGGCCGCCCGCCTGCAGGTTGCGGAGCCAGTCCACCCGCTCCCCGTAGGGCAGCGGGATGATGTAGCCGTCGCCGAGGGGAACCGCCACCACGGGTGTGGCGTGTGGGCGACCCGAGCGTCGCCCGGTGTGGTTCAGCACCGCGGCATACCAGTGTCGGCGCCCTGCCACGGTGAGCATGAGCGGGTTGAGCACCCACTTGTTGAGGTGTCGGACGGCGTCCCTGGTCGCGGGCCCCCCGACGCGCAGCGCCACGGCGACGCCCGTGACGACAGCCGCGAGCCCGGCTGTCGTCCAGAGCAGCGCTCGGCGAGCACACCGGTCCGCACTTCGTTCCCTGCTGATGTACCCGCCTCCCCGTCCGAAGCTGTTGCCACTCAGTGTCAAGCCGCGGTTGGGCCGCCATCAAGAGCCGCCCCCAGCGCCCCGCCAGAGCACCTGGGATGAACATCTGGTGAACCCGCCACGCGGTCCACGGGCCGGGCGTACCGTCGATCCACCGCGCACAGGGGCAGGGGGACGTCATGCTCAGGACAGCAGCAGCCGTGTCGGTGGCCCTCGTGGCCCTCGGCGGACTCGCGCTGGCGCCACCGGCCCAGGCCGCCCGGGCGCTGGCCGTCACCACGGAGACCCGCGCAGTCCTGCTCTCGCCGACCCAGGTCGAGGTGCGCGGCTCGGTCACCTGCGTCGGTGGGCCCGAGACCGGAAGCGTGGGGGTGGTCCTGGTGCAGCCGCCGGGATCGGTCGCCCAGGACGGCGGCGGATCGGCGCCGTTCGCGTGCGAGGCCGGCGAGACGGTCCGGTGGGCGGCACTCGTGACCGCGCACGACGGCACGCGGTTCCGCACGGACCGTGCGCGGTTCAGCACCTACGCGAGCACGCCGTGCTCGGACACCGAGACGGACTGCCCCAGCGCCGACGACAACGGCACCCTCGCCATCCGCGCGGCGTCCCGAGGGGACGGGGTCGACCTCAGCCCGACGAGCCTGAGGTTCGGCCGGCAGGCCTTCGGCTCCTTCACGAAGCGGACCTTCACGATCACCAACACGGGCTCACGCACCCTCGACGTGTCCATCGACAGCCGGGTCATGCCCGACGACTTCTCGCCCGGCCAGCCGGAGTCGACGTGCCCGCTCGCCGGCGTGGGGGTCAACCTGCTCCTGCCGGGCGACTCCTGCACGCACACGGTCGGCTTCCAGCCCGACCCCTTCTTCGAGCAGCCCGAGAGCGCCCTGATGTCGGTCACCGCGCGGGACCTCAGCGGGGCGCAGGTCGAGGACGCGCGGGTGCGGCTCAGCGGCCGCGGGTACTGACCGCCACCACCGGCCGCCCGCCGGCCCTGACCGCGGTCGGCGTGAGCGGCGTGGGGACGATCACCCCGGGATGATCCAGCGCAACAGGGTCACGAACCCGATGACGGCGCAGATGACGAACAGCACCGCGAGGATGACGGCGATGACGACCGCCGTGTCGGGGCCCCCGCCCTGGTCCGTGCCCTCCTCCTGGTGCCCGGGTCGCCCGATGGAGGCTGCGACGGCCCCCGTCTGCTCCGCGCGTCGGCGCAGCGCCTCCACGCGCTTGTTGCCCGGCTGCTCCCGGACCGTGCGCGGCAGGCTGCGCCACATCTCCGGGAAGTGGTCGTCGTACCGGTCCCGCCAGGCCTCGATCGCCTCGTCGACGTCGTGGCCGCGTCGGGCGGTGCCGAACCAGGCCGCCCCCGCCGCGGGGAGGTCGCCCATCGTGTGGTGGACCTCGCCCAGCAGCTCGAGCGCCTCGTCGTCGTACTCGTCGCGCAGGTAGCCGGTCAGCCGGTCGCGGGCCTTCCAGGCGCGTCCGGCAGCCAGGTCGGCGCGGGCCCGCTCGACGGCACCGCTGTGGTGTCCGAGGTCCGCGCTGGTCGTGTCGCGCTCGGCCCGGGACGGGGTCTGCTGGCTGTCGTCGCTCACCCCCGTGAGTATGCCGCGTGGCCCAGTTCGCGGCGCTGCCGCACCCGTCGGCCAGGCGGGGCAGCCCCGCCGCCCACGCCCGGCACCGCCCCGCGCCTGCCCCTGCCGCTACCGGTGGCCGCTCATCCGCCTCGGGTGATGTCGGGCGGCACCGAGCGCGCCCAGACTGGCGGCAAGCACGGCCGGATCCCGCCAGACGACGAAAGGGCTCGACATGGCCAAGCAGGAGAAGGACGCCCTCTACGTGATCGCCGCCGCATACGACGACGTCGACACGGCCGTCTCGGACTACGAGGCGATCAAGGCGCTGTACCAGGAGGTCAAGACCTCCCACGACTTCGACGCGGCCGTCGTGGCCAAGGACGAGGACGGGAAGGTGAGCATCGTCAAGAAGCACGAGCAGCCGACCCGCCACGGCGCCGCCGTGGGCCTCGGCTGGGGTCTCGCGGTGGGCGTGACGGCGGCCCTGTTCCCACCGGTCGGCATCGGCCTGGCGACGGCTGGAGCGGGCGGTGCCGCCATCGGCGCCGTCGCCGGCCACGCCAGCGGGGGGATGTCGCGGGGCGACCTGAAGGAGCTCGGCGAGACGCTCGACGCCGGCCAGGCCGGCCTCGTCGTGGTCTACGAGACGAACCTGGCCGACCAGGTCGCGGCCAACATCAAGGCCGCCAACCGACTGGTCTCCAAGGCCACCGACATGGCCGCCGACCAGCTCGCAGCCGACATCAAGGCGGCCCAGAAGGAGGCCGGGGCGGGCGCCTAGCACCCACCCGTTGTCCTGCGTGGGATCAGCGACGTCCCAGCGTGCGGGCTCACCGATCGCGGGCGCCGCCGTCGCGGGCAGCCACCTGACCGGGGGTCACCGCTTCAGCGCACCCACTGCACCGCCTGCTCCCTCGCGGCCTCGACCTGCGAGCCGGACTGGCGCCGCGACATACGCCGCAGGACCCCCGGCACGACGAGGGCGCCCACGACGGCCCAGGCCCCCAGCACGAGCGCGGTCTGCATGGGTCGCCAGGAGCCACCGACCTCCAGCGCCTTCGCCGAGTCGGGCAGGAAGGCTGACCGCATGCCGAGCCCGATCCAGTACATCGGGAAGACCTGCGCGACGACCTGGACCCAGCTCCACAGCGCCTGGATGGGGAAGAAGATGCCCGAGATTCCCGTGAGCACCATGACGGGGAGCATCCCCCACGTCCCCACCTTCTGCGTGCTGGGCACGAGCGCACCGATGGCCATGCCGATCGGCATGGTCGCCAGCAGGCCCAGCACCAGCACCCAGCCCACGGTGACCCAGCCGGCGGTGCCGTTCGCCATGAGGTCGTCGAAGAGCAGGAAGCTCGGCAGCAGGATCACCAGCATCTGTGGCACGAGGCTCAGGCTGTTGAAGAGCAGCTGCCCGGTGAAGTAACCGGTCAGGCCGTGGGGGACCGCCTTGTGCCGCAACAGCGTCCCGTCCTCGCGCTCCATGGCCAAGGCATACGCCGGGCCGATCACCACCCCGAACGCCACCAGGGCCGCGAGGATGCTGGGCAGCGCGACCGAGGGGACCATCAGGTCCGTCCCCTCGACCGGGTCGTCGCGCCGGAGGAAGAGGTACCCGAGGACCGCCACCGCCGTGAAGAGGTAGAACCCCTGGTCCTGCGCGCTGCGGATGCTCTGGCGGAACTCCGTCCACCCCCGGCGCAGGCCGAGCCGGATCGCGTGCCGCCGCGGGCTCATCGTCCCGCCCCCTCGAACAGGCCGACCGTGGACCGGGGCTCGCCCGACTCCTCCGCGTGGACCAGCGAGAGGTACGTGTCCTCGAGACTGGCTCGGCGCACCTCGAGGTCCCGGAGCCGCTCCCCGTGCTCGGCGAACAGCCCGCGCACGAAGGCCGTCGCATCAGCGGAGGTCCGCACGAAGCGCTCGCCGTCGACGCTCCAACGCACCTCGGTCTCGCCGGCGACCTGCCGCGCGAGGTCCTCGGCGCTCCCGTCAGCAACGATCCGGCCCTGGGCCAGCACGAGGATCCTGTCGGCGAGCTTCTCCGCCTCCGCGAGGTCGTGCGTGGTCAGCAGGATCGTCGCGCTCTCGACGTCGGAGAGCCGCTCGACGAGGGCGTGGAACTCGCGGCGCGCGTGGGGGTCGAAGCCTGCCGTCGGCTCGTCGAGGAAGAGCAGCTCCGGGCGTCCGACGATCCCCACCGCGACGTCGAGCCGCCGCCGCTGGCCGCCGGAGAGCGTGGCGATCTTGCTGTCGGCGAGCTCGGCGAGACCCACCGTCTCGATCAGGGCGTCGACGTCGAAGGGTCGAGGACGCTCCGGGGTGGAGTACGGCGCGTAGTACCCCCCGAGCTGGGTGAGCAGCCGCCGCGGAGTCCAGCGCGGGTGGTCACGCCACGACTGGAGCACGACGCCCGTCCGCGCCCGCCAGTCCTCGCTCGCGGTGGCTGGGTCCGAGCCGAGGACGGCGACCTCGCCGGCACTGCGCATCCGGAAGCCCTCGAGGATCTCGATGGTCGTCGTCTTGCCTGCACCGTTCGGTCCGAGGAGGCAGACGACCTCCCCTCGGTGCACGTCGAAGTCGACCCCGTCGAGGACGTCCCGCTGGCCGTAGCGCATGCGCAGCCCACGCACGCTGATCGCGGCCTCGGCCGTCGTGCCCGGTTCCGGCTGCTCAGCCATGCCCTGGCCCTCCCCGGGTGTGCTGCGCGTTGTCACTGGCTCGTCCTGTCGGTTTCTCGTCATTGTGCAGCCCAGGGCGCGTCACCTGAACCCTCAGGTCCCTGCTGTGGCCCGAACGTGTCGTGCCAGCCCGTCACACGCGAGGCGACGGCGCACGGCGGCGCGCGTCAAGGGGGTTGCATTTGTTACTCGCGAGTACCACCATGGAAGTTACCGGCCAGTACGGTCGGCGGACACTGCCGTCACGACACGTGGAGGATCCGGCCATGGGCCACTACAAGAGCAACCTGCGCGACCTCGAGTTCAACCTCTTCGAGGTGTTCGGCCGGGGCGAGGTGCTGGGCCACGGGCCCTATGCGGAGGTCGACGCCGACACCGCGCGCGAGATGCTCAAGGAGGTCGCCCGGCTCTCCGAGAACGAGCTCGCCTCCTCGTTCGCCGAGGCCGACCGCACCCCGCCGGTCTACGACCCCACGACCTGCTCGGTGACCATGCCCGAGTCCTTCGCCACGAGCTACCGGGCCTACATCGACTCCGGCTTCTGGAACGTCGACGTGCCCGGTGAGCTCGACGGCACCGTCGCCCCGCCGTCGCTGAAGTGGGCCATGAACGAGATGGTGCTGGGCGCCAACCCCGCCATCGCGATGTTCGCCGCCTCCTACTCCTTCGGCAAGCTGCTCTACTTCCTCGGCACCGACGAGCAGAAGAAGATGGCGCGCTGGATCATCGAGAAGGGCTGGCACTGCACCATGGTGCTGACCGAGCCGGACGCCGGCTCCGACGTCGGCGCCGGGCGCACGAAGGCCGCCCAGAACGACGACGGCACCTGGAACATCACCGGCGTCAAGCGGTTCATCACCTCCGGCGAGTCCGACATGACCGACAACGTCGTCCACTTCGTGCTCGCCCGCCCCGAGGGGGCCGGCGAGGGCACCAAGGGACTCTCGCTCTTCATCGTCCCCAAGTTCCACGTCGACCTCGAGACCGGCGAGCTCGGCGAGCGCAACGGCGCCTACGTCACCAACCTCGAGCACAAGATGGGCCTGAAGGTCTCCACGACCTGTGAGGTCACCTTCGGCGACAGGGAGCCGGCGGTCGGCACGCTGCTCGGCGACACCCACGACGGCATCGCCCAGATGTTCCGGGTCATCGAGCACGCCCGGATGCTGGTCGGCACCAAGGCGATCTCCACTCTGTCGACCGCCTACCTCAACGCGCTGGACTACGCGAAGCAGCGCGTGCAGGGCGCGGACCTGACGCAGATGACGGACAAGTCGGCCCCGCGCGTCACCATCACGCACCACCCCGACGTGCGCCGGTCGCTCATGACGCAGAAGGCCTACGCGGAGGGGCTTCGAGCACTCGTCGTCTATACCTCCACGCAGCAGGACACCGTCGACCAGGCCTTCCTCGAGGGCGGGTCGGAGCAGCTCGAGAAGGACAGCCCGGCCGACATGGCCAACCGGGTCAACGACCTGCTGCTCCCCATCGTCAAGGGCGTCGGCTCCGAGCGGGCCTGGGTGCTGCTCGGCACCGAGTCGCTGCAGACCCTCGGCGGGTCCGGCTTCCTGCAGGACTACCCGATCGAGCAGTACATCCGTGACGCCAAGATCGACACCCTCTACGAGGGCACGACCGCGATCCAGGGCCTGGACTTCTTCTTCCGCAAGATCATCCGCGACAAGGCGCAGGCCCTCTCGCACCTCGCGATGCAGATCCAGGAGTTCGCCAAGGACCTCGGCGCGGTCGGCGGCGCCCTCGACACCGAGCGCGAGCTGCTCGGCAAGGGGCTCGAGGACGTCCAGGGCATCCTCGGCTTCATGGTCGGCGAGCTGATGAAGTCCGACCCGCGGCAGGAGGGCTCGGACGTCACGAACCTCTACAAGGTCGGCCAGAACACCTCACGCCTGCTCATGGCTGCCGGCGACCTCGTCATCGGTTGGCTCCTGCTCCGCCAGGCCGAGGTGGCCAGGAAGGCCCTCGACGCCGGGGCCTCCGGCAAGGACCTCGACTTCTACCAGGGCAAGATCGCGGCCGCGTCCTTCTTCGCCCGCAACGTCCTGCCGAAGATCGCCGCCGAGCGCCAGATCGCCGAGGCCACCGACAACGCGCTCATGGACGTGCCCGAGTCGGCCTTCTGACACGACCCCACCACGCCGTATGCCGGGTGGGCACCTCGTCGGTGCCCACCCGGCATACGCGCGTCTGGGGTGGTGTCGTGCCGGCTAACCGTCCGGCGGCGCTGTCAGCGCGGGAAGCGGATGAACTCGCTGAACTGGTGCGAGCCCTCGCCGCGGGTGGCCTTGCGGTAGCTGTAGGTGTCGGGGCGGACGTGGTTGTACTCCTCGACCATGAAGCTGCCGTCGGCGTTGACCTTGGCGACGTAGGCGACGTGGCCCCAGGTGCCGGAGTCGCGCACCGCGATGTCGCCGACACGGGGGGTGCTGTACACGGGGATGCCGGCGGCGCGGGCGGCGTTGTCCCAGTTGGTCGCGTTCCCCCAGTGGACGCCCTTGTAGTAGTTGTGGAAGGGCACGCCGAGGTTGTGGTTGGCCCGCCACGCGGCGAAGGACGTGCACTGGCCCTTGTAGAAGTTCCAGCGGTCGACCCCGGAGGTCGCGCCGCGGTAGGGGTAGTCGTCCTTGATCGCGCCGGTGGGCGCCGGGTTGGTCGAGCCGCTCTTGCACACCGGGGCGACCCGCCCGTCGGACCCGGTGTAGACGAAGGCGTCCGAGACGTAGCGGTTCGGACCGATCTTGTCCCACAGGTTCGACGTGCCGTACCTGCCCTTGACGGTCGTGCCGCGCGCCTGGCAGATGATGTCGAGCCTGGCACCCGACGAGACGCGGCCGACCTTGGCGTAGCTCGTGCCCGGGCCGGACCGCACGACGAGGTGGTCACCCCCGGTGCGGACGCGGCCGGTGGCAGCGTCGGCGATCGCTGCTCCGCCGGCGACGACGCCGAGGCCGAGCGCTGCGGCGAGCCCGAAGCGGACGGTGCGGTTGGTGCTGGTCAGTGCGGCCATGATCTCTGCTGCTCCCCTGCTGTCAGTGTGGCCGCCTCTCGAGCGACCCTGTCCGACAACGAAACTAGGAACAGCCGAACCATCCGTCCATGGGGAGGACTCCCCGGTCGATGGGCGGGGTCCCCGCGCTCAGCGCGGGGCGCACTCCCCTGTCGATGGGCCGGGTCCCCCACAAAGGGGCACGGAGAC
Source organism: Pedococcus sp. (assembly GCF_036554925.1). Taxonomy (NCBI): domain Bacteria; kingdom Bacillati; phylum Actinomycetota; class Actinomycetes; order Micrococcales; family Intrasporangiaceae; genus Pedococcus; species Pedococcus sp. The sequence goes on along the minus strand of NZ_DATBMI010000118.1, from coordinate 2,806 downwards.
CGCTCCGCAGAGGCACACTGGTCCGCAGCCAACCGGGGGGTCCGCAATGAGTTCGTGGCGCAGAACGGCCGCCGCTGCCGGGCTGCTGTCCGTCGGCGTGACGCTGGCCGGCTGCGGGGCCGACCGCGCGGACCAGGCCGTCATCGACCGGCTGCGGACCGAGGCGATCCTCGACGCCCCCGCCGGCGCCACGCCGCTCGCCTCGCGTACCCACAAGGGTGGCGGCTCTGACCTCGCGGGTGTCAGGGGCGCTTCGTCGGTCACGGTCACCTGGGCGACGACCCGACGACCGGACGAGGTGGCCGCGTTCTTCCACTCGACGTTCGACAGCACCTGGGACCTCCACGACAACGGCTACGCACCCGGCGGCGGCTGGTCGGCGATCGGCGCCGACCGCAAGTCTCCCGGCACCGTCGCCACCATCGAGGCTCGGGCGCCTCGATCCGAAGACGGAGCCCCGGTCGAGGCGAGATCCGTTGTCACCGTGCAGCTCTCCGCCACCCGCGAGTGACGCCGCGGCTGCGTCGCGACGTGCGAAGGGCGGCCCGGAGACTCTCCGGACCGCCCTCGGCGCAGCGCTGGTCAGCGGTTGGGGTCGACGTCCACCTCGTCGACCCGCGAGCCGGTTGCCGGGTCCGTGTGGCTGACCCGGCGGGCGGAGTAGCCACCGGCGGCCGTACGGCGGTTCGTCATGACGAGGGACAGCAGGATGGCCAGCGCGCCGGCGGCCATGCAGATCCAGCCGATCATGCCGAGGTTGACGGCGTCGACGGAGGCGTTGAGGGCGAAGGTCAGGATGGCGCCAACGACGATGAGGAAGATTCCAAGTCCGATGTACATGCTCGCTCCTGTGCTCGCGGGTCCGGTCGAACCCGTTGCGGCAAAGGTAGTGCGAAAGCGACCAAACGGCGCGGATGAGTGGGACGGTGGCGTGGTCGCGCAGCTCGGTGATCGGCATTCCGACGGGCAGGTCACGGACCGCTTCGGGGTGCGCTGGCCCATCGGGCACCAGGGCTGACCCCCGAGCCCCGTGACTCAGCGGGCCGGCGGTGACGCCGCGAGCGTCTTGGTCATGAAGAGCTCGTATCGGCCATCGCGCACGTGCTCGCTTGCTCCCGTGAAGTGGTAGCCGAGGCGGAGGTACGCGCGCCGACCGCGAGCGTTGTCCTCCATCACTCCGAGTGCGACCGTGGTCGCACCTGCGGCCTGCACCATCGACTCGCAGGCGTTGATGAGAGCCTCGACAGCACCGGTGCCCCGTGCACGTGGGTCGATCCACATGCCTGCCAGGCACCACTCGCGGTCGAACTCGTACACGCCGGCAATGCCGACATCCACGCCGTCTCGGGAAGCGAGGAACGTCGCGGGCCGTGCCGCGCGACGGCGCCACTCGGCCTCGTCGAACGCCTGCTCCCTCGCCGACGTCGAGCCGAACATCTCGGGTGACTCGGCCAGCGCCGCCAGACGGACATCTCGCATCCGCTGCCATTCATCGGGCCCAACGCGAGTCACGTGCGGGAGGCACGTCGGACGTTCCTTCGACTGTTCCGGCGGCTTCATGCCCTGCAGCATGCCGCAGGGCTTCGGCCTCGCAGCCCTTCCGACACGCTGACCCCCGATGGTGGAGGCACCTCGCGCGGGGTTCGCGCTTGTCCACAGGCCTTGCCACGTCGCCACACTGTCCACAGGTCCTGCCGCCAGGCTTGTGTTTCATTCTCGGGTATGCCGCGTAATGCGTTGCGGCGCAGCGGTTTCCGCCCGCATGTGGGGAAGAAGCGTTGTCGGTGGTCTCACCTACGGTTGTCGTCATGGAGGGGAACCAACGCGACCAGACCGCGGAGCCGGGCACGAGCCGGGCCGCGGGCACTGGCTCGGACATGGGCCTGAGCCTGGCCGAGCACCGTGAGCGGATCGCGGCCGGTCGCGCCTCCATGGTGGCGCTGGGTTCGGTGTTGTGGCAGGCCCCGTCCGGGGGTGGCCCGGACGGTCTGTCGGGGCTGTTGTCCGAGGTCGACGCGCTGGGCATGGCGTGCGACGCCGGCCGGGTGGCGGTGGTGCACGAGGCCATGCAGCGGGGTGAGACGTCCGGGGGTCCGGCGGCGATGACGACGGCGCAGTGGGTGCGCCACCATGCCCCGTCGACCAGGGCCGGCGGCGGGGCCGGGGGTGCGGCGACGGTGGTGGCCGTGGCGCAGGCGTTCCAGAAGCACGTCAATGCCCCGGTGCGGGAGGCGGTCGAGGCAGGTCGGTTGGCGGTGGGCTCGGCGGCGGCCGTGGTCTCGGAGTACGACAAGCTGCGCCCGATGCTCGGGGACCTGATGCACGAGCCGGCCCTGACCACCCTGATCGACCTGGCCGTCGACGGCGGGCCGCGGGCCTGCCGGAAGGTGCGCCCGCTGATCCTGGCCCGGTACGGGGGGAGGGGGTGCTGCAGGACCAGCAGGACCGGGGGAAGTCGTTCATCGCCCTGTCCCAGCCGGTCGACACCGGCGCCGACACCTTCGAGTACCGGCTGACGCTGGACGTCGAGGGCAAGGCCGCCCTCGAGGCGGCGCTCGGACCGCTCTCGGCCCCGCAACCCGTGGACGGGGAACGCGACCTGCGCACCTCCGACCGGCGCCGCGGCGACGCGTTCGTGCAGCTCGTCCGCCGCGCGGTCGCGGCCGGTGAGGAGCGCGGCAAGACCACCAAGGCCACCCTGGTCCTGACGATGGGCTGGGACTCCCTGCGCGACGGGCTCGGCGCCGCCACCACCCTGGGCGGCCTGGATGCCGGCACCCACCTCGCCCCGGAGACGGTGCGCAGG
>NZ_DATBMI010000124.1:0-14728 GCF_036554925.1 Pedococcus sp. | reverse complement strand
CTGGGACTGCGTCGACGGAGCCCTCAAGGCACGCCGGCACACCGCGTCCCGAGCCGCCGCCGGCGTCTAGCAGTCCATCCCGCACGGGCGAGCAGGTCCGCTGGCAGGATGAGCGCGTGCCAGCTCCCCGCACCCCCAGCGTGAGCGCCCGGCGGCGCGCCCTGCTCGGCGGTGTGACGAGCGGGCGGGGAGCGCTGCTGCGGGTCAGGGTCGCCGTGGGGGCGCTGGTGGCCGTCATCGTCATCGGCACGGTGGGCTACGTCGTGCTCGGCTTCACGCCCCTGGAGGCGATGTACCAGACCGTCACGACGGTGGCCACCGTGGGCTTCCGGGAGGTCCGGCCACTCGGCGCCGCCGGCATGGTCTTCACGATGGTGCTCATCCTGCTCGGTGTCGGCACCGTCCTCTACAACCTCGGGGTCCTCGTGGAGGCCGTCACCGAGGGCCACCTGCGCGAGCACCTCGAAAGGCGTCGCATGGACCAGCGGATCTCCGACCTGAGCGGCCACATCATCATCTGCGGGTACGGCCGGGTCGGGCGCGCGTCGGCCGCCCACCTCCTGGCGACCGGCCACGCGGTGGTGGTCATCGACAGCGACCCGGAGCGCCTGGTCGGGGTGGAGGTCCCGCACCTCGTCGGCGACGCCCTCGTCGACGACACGCTGCGGGAGGCCGGCATCGCCCGTGCCCGCGCCCTCATCGCGGCGCTGGAACAGGACGCCGACACCGTCTACCTGACCCTGTCGGCCAGGGCGTTGCGCCCAGACCTCGTGATCGTGGCCCGTGCCCGGACCGTCGACTCCAAGGCCAAGCTGCAGCTCGCCGGCGCGACCCGGGCCGTCAACCCCCAGCTCATCGGCGGGCGCCGGATGGCCTCCTTCGCGCTGTATCCCGACGTCGCCGAGTTCCTCGACGTCGTGATGCACGACGAGGAGCTCGACTACCGGATCGAGCAGGTCCGGGTGCCGGAGGGCTCGCCGCTGGCAGGGCAGTCCGTGGGCCAGGTCGACGTCAGCGGCCGGTCGGGGGCCCAGCTGCTGGCCGTCCGCATGCCGAGCCGGGGCCACTTCGTGCCCAACCCGCCGCCGGCGACCGTCGTCGAGGCCGGGGCCACGCTCATCGTCTTCGGCGACCCCGGGCAGGTCCGGGCCCTGCGCGAGCTGGTGGGGACTCCGCAGGGTGGTGCCGGCTAGGAGCCGCCAGGCCTCAGCGGAAGAGCGCGCCGACGACCTCTCGGAACACCTGCGTGTGCCGGTCGACGTCGTCGCGGGAGGTCTCCGGGCACATCAGCGCCATGTTGTGGAACGGCGTCATGAGGATGCCCCGGTTCACCATCGCCAGGTGCATGTAGGCGTCGAGCTGCTCGTCGGCGGCGGCCGCCGAGGCCTCGCCCGTGGTGGGGGCCGGGCGCGCGAACCGGTACTCCGCCCGGGCGCCGAGCTGGCTGACCGACCACGGCACGTCGAGCTCGTCGAGGGTGGCCTGCACTCCCTCGGTGAACGCCGTCGCCAGGGTGGTCATGTGCGCGAAGGCGTCCTCGGTGAGCACCTCGCCGAGAGTGGCCCGCATGGCGGCTGTCGACAGGGCGTTGCCGGCCAGCGTGCCGCCGACCCCGCCCACGTCGACGATGTCGGCCTCGCCCGCCTCGGTGTGCCGGGTGATCGCGGCGGCGACCTCCTCGGTGATCCCGTAGGCACCAGAGGGGATGCCCCCGCCGATGGACTTGCCGATGACGAAGATGTCGGGCTGGAGGCCCCAGGCGCGGGTGGCCCCGCCGGCGCCCGCCGAGAAGGTGTGCGTCTCGTCGATCATCAACAGCGCGCCGTAGCGCGTCGCCAGCTCTCGCAGGCCCTCCATGAAGCCCGGCTCCGGCAGCACGATGCCGATGTTGGTCAGCGCGGGCTCGGTGAGGATGGCCGCCACGTCACCGTGGGAGAGCGCCTCCTCGACGCCGGCCAGGTCGTTCCAGGTGGCTGCTCTCGTCGTGAGGTCCAGGTCGACCGGCGGGGCGACGTTGCCGGGCCGGCTCTCGGCCTTGCCGTCCGGGCCGGGCAGGGCGAACGCCTCGTCGACCGAGCCGTGGTAGCAGTAGGCGAAGACGAGCACCTTCGGGCGGCCTGTGGCCAGCCGCGCCAGCCGGATCGCCCAGCGGTTGGCATCGGTGGCCGAGAGCGTGAAGGACCACTGTGGCATCCCGAACCGCCGGGTCAGCTCCGCCCCCACCCACTGGGCGTCCTCGGTCGGCAGCATCGTCGTGATCCCGCCCAGCTCGCCCATCCTGCGGGTGACCGCGGCGACGGTGGGCGCGGGGGAGTGCCCGGCCATGGCGCCGGTGTCGCCGAGGGCGAAGTCGACGTAGGTGTGCCCGTCGACGTCGGTGACGCGGTTCCCCCGCGCGTGGTCGAGGTAGAGCGGGAAGCCACCGCTCCACATGTTCATCCACGTCATCGGCACCCGGCCGAAGAGGTTCCCGGCCCCCTCGAAGAGCGCCCGGCTGCGGGGGTGGTGCTCGGTGTATGCCGCCTGCTCGGCTTCGAGGAGGGAAGCCAGCCGGGTGCGGTCGAGGGTCACCATGGAGGGAAGGCTAGTGCCATGATGTCGACGGTGTAAGCCCCGTTGCATCGACGATCTCGACAGCGTCGAGTGTCTCCAACGACGAAATCCGTGGCGTGCCGAAGCGGGGCCCGGCCCGGGGCCGAGCAACGCGGCATACCTCTTAGGCTTGACCCTCATGGCCCGCCAGCGCACCCCCGAAGGACCCCCGCCCGCCCCCGCCGTCCAGAAGCTCCGGGTGCGCTACGCGAAGCGGGGGCGGCTGCGCTTCTCCTCGACCCGCGACTTCCAGCGGGCGCTCGAGCGGGCGCTCCGGCGGGCCGGCGTGCCGATGGCGTACTCGGCCGGCTTCCACCCCCACCCCAAGATCTCCTATGCCAACGCGGCACCGACGGGCACGGCGAGCGAGGCCGAGTACTTCGAGATCTCGGTGACCGAACGCGTCGACCCCGAGGCGGTGCGGGCTGCGCTCGACGCTGCCCTGCCCGAGGGGCTGGACGTCCTCGAGGTCGTCGAGGCACGCCCGGGCGCGCTCGCGGACCGGCTGGAGGCCAGTGACTGGGTGATGGAGTTCGCCGGCCTGCCGGTGGAGGAGATCGAGCGCGCCGCCAGCACCCTGATGGCCCGGGAGCGGGCCGAGGTGACCCGGATGTTCAAGACCGGGCCGAAGACCTTCGACGTGCGTTCCGCCCTCGTGTCGCTGACGAGCACAGCGTCGGAACGGGAAGGGTGTGCGATACTGCGGGTGGTCGTACGGCACACCACACCTGCCGTTCGCCCCGACGACGTTCTGACCGCGCTGCGAGCAGTCGCTGACCTCGCGCCGCCGACACCACCCCTGGTGACCCGGCTGGCGCAGGGCCCGCTGCAGGCCGCAACCGCTGGGGTGGCCGATCCACTGGCTGCCGACAAGGACGCCGCCGGCACCTGACCGGTGCCGCGCTCCCAGCGCGAGCCGTGCGGGTGTAGCCCCATCGACTTCCGTGTTGTCGGCACCCGCAGGCAGCACGAGGCACGACCCGCGCACCACGGTGCTGATCGGAGCGGCACAACCGCTCGGGTGTGGCCCTCGCCCCGTGGGTGACGGAAGGACGCCACATGGCATCCAGCGACGAACAGTTCCCGGCCGACGAAGCCACCCAGGGCGCATCGGAAGCCTCGGCCGCCGCCGGGGCCCCGGCCGAGCAGGCCACCCCGGCCGACGAGCCGGCACCGGCGCGCAAGCGCGCCCCACGTCGGGCGACCAAGAAGGCCGCAGCCCCCGCGCCCGCCGCCCCTCCCGTGGTCGAGACCGGGGGTGGCTCCGGCGGAGCGCCTGGTGAGCAGGCGACAGCCACAGCGGAGCCCGAGGCGGGTGCCGCCGGGTCGCCCGACGCCGGTGAGGCCGGGAGCGAGGCAGGCCCCGCCGAGGCGCCCCGGCGCAGGGCCGCGAAGAAGACCGCCAAGAAGACCACCAAGCGCGCCGCCAAGAAGGCTGCCCCCGCCGCGGAGCCGGCCGAGGCCGCCGCGAGTGTGCCCGAGACCGGCGGTGCTCCTGAGGTCACCGGCGAACCGGTGACGTCGGCAGCCGCCGCGACCGACGCCGAGCTCGAGGACCTCGCGGAGCAGGCCACGGAGCCCGCCGCGGATGCTCCTGCAGAGCCGGTGGCCCCCGGCTTCGGCCTGCTGTTCCAGGCTCCCGAGCCGATCGCCCCCGAGCCGCGTCGGCGCGGTCGCCAGGCGAAGGCACGGCCCGAGCCGGAGGCCGCCGAGGATGAGCGCGACGAGCGCGACGAGCGCGGTGAGGGTCGCGCCGACATCGGCGCCGAGCGGGATGCCGGCGCCGAGCGAGCCGCCGGCGCCGAGCGAGCCGCCGGCCAGGCCGCCGAGCAGCCCGAGGGCGAGGAGGGGGGCGCCGAGAGCTCGCGCGGTCGCCGTCGTCGCAGCCGTGGCGGCAAGGGCCGCCGCGGACGTGGCGGGTCGAACGGCGAGGAGACCACCGACGAGGGCACGGAGTCACCCGAGACCGAGGCCGAGGCCCGTGAGCAGGGTGGCGAGGACCGCGGGTCCGAGCCCGGCGAGGCCGAGGGGGAGGGCGAGGGCGGCAGCCGCCGGCGCACCCGCCGTCGGCGCCGCAGCGGCTCTGCTCCCGAGGGTGAGGACGCGCCCGGCGTCGTCACCAAGGTCCGCGAGCCCCGCAAGGAGCGCGACGAGCCCCAGAGCGTCAAGGGCTCGACCCGGCTCGAGGCCAAGAAGCAGCGGCGCCGCGAGGGCCGCGAGGCGGGCCGTCGCCGCACGATCATCACCGAGGCGGAGTTCCTCGCGCGACGCGAGAGCGTCGAGCGCACCATGGTCGTGCGCGAGCGAGACGGCCGCACCCAGATCGGCGTGCTCGAGGACGGCGTGCTGGTCGAGCACTACGTCAGCCGTGAGACCAACGCGTCGATGGCCGGCAACGTCTACCTCGGCCGGGTCCAGAACGTCCTGCCCTCGATGGAGGCGGCGTTCGTCGACATCGGCAAGGGCCGCAACGCCGTCCTCTACGCCGGCGAGGTCAACTGGGACGCCGCGGGCCTGGAGAACAACCAGCCCAAGCGCATCGAGAACGCCCTGAAGTCGGGCGACACCGTGCTCGTGCAGGTCACCAAGGACCCCATCGGCCACAAGGGTGCCCGGCTGACCTCGCAGATCTCGCTTCCCGGCCGCTACCTCGTCTACGTGCCCGAGGGCAGCATGACGGGCATCTCCCGCAAGCTGCCCGACACCGAGCGCGCCCGGCTGAAGCAGATCCTCAAGGAGGTCGTGCCCGAGAGCGCCGGGGTCATCGTGCGCACCGCCGCCGAGGGCGCCAGCGAGGAGGAGCTGCGCGCCGACGTCGAGCGGCTCACCAAGACCTGGGAGCGGATCAGGTCCAAGGCCGACGCCAAGTCGGGGTCGAAGGCCAAGTCCGGCGGCGCGCCGGCCCTCGTGCACGGCGAGCCCGACCTGACCGTCCGCGTCATCCGCGACGTGTTCAACGAGGACTTCACCTCCCTCGTCGTCGCCGGCGACCAGGCGTGGTCCGAGGTCAGCGAGTACATCAACGACGTCGCACCCGACCTCGCCGAGCGGCTGAAGAAGTGGACCTCCGAGGAGGACCTCTTCACCCACCACCGGGTCGACGAGCAGATCGCCAAGGCCATGGACCGCAAGGTCTGGCTGCCCAGTGGCGGGTCGCTCGTCATCGACCGCACCGAGGCGATGACCGTGGTCGACGTCAACACCGGCAAGTTCGTCGGCTCCGGCGGCAACCTCGAGGAGACCGTCACCAAGAACAACATCGAGGCGGCCGAGGAGATCGTCCGCCAGCTCCGGCTGCGCGACATCGGCGGCATCATCGTCATCGACTTCATCGACATGGTGCTCGAGAGCAACCGCGACCTCGTGGTCCGGCGCCTGCTCGAGTGCCTCGGCCGCGACCGCACCAAGCACCAGGTCGCCGAGGTCACCTCGCTCGGTCTGGTCCAGATGACGCGCAAGCGGGTCGGGAGCGGCCTCATCGAGGTCTTCTCCGAGAGCTGCGAGCACTGCAACGGCCGCGGGATCATCGTCCACGCCGAGCCGGTCGACAAGCCCTCCAGCGGCGAGTCCGGCGGGGGCTCCGCGCAGCAGCAGCAGCGCTCCCGCAGCCGCCGCGGCAAGGGTGGCGGCGAGGCGCAGCCGAGCCAGGCGCAGCCCGCCCCGCCGGCGCCCTCGGGTCCGACCCCCGCCCAGATCGCGGCCGCCGCCCACGCTGCCGCGCTGAAGAGCACTTCCGGCCACGGCGCAACCCACGGCGAGGAGGCCCCGGCGCAGGACCAGCCGGTGCTCGAGGTCGTCGAGGCGGAGGACCAGACCCCGGCAGGGGCCGAGGCCGCCGAGGCCCGCGCTGCCGCACCCGAGGTCCGCACGGGCGAGGCTCCCGCTGGCCCGGTCACCGAGCCCGCGCCGGCGGCACCGGCGCGCGCGTCCGAGCCGGTGGCACCGGCCGAGCCCGCCCCCCGGCGTCGCAAGCGCGGCAGGGTCGTCGCACCCGCCGGACCCCCCAAGGGTGGGGCGGGGGAGACGCCGGCCGCGACGGCCGAGCCCGCCCCCGCGACCGCACCCTGACGGGCGCCGCCTGACCTGCCGGTATGCCGCCCGCGCGAGTTTGGAGCGCGGGCGGCACACCCGGTACTCTTGACCCTCGGTGCGCCCACCGCTCTGATGTCCGCGGCTTGAGTCATGTCAAGCGCGGGTCGCTATCGGACGGTCCAGACAGAGAGCGCGTGCCCCCGTAAGACGAAAGTGAGATCAACTGTGTACGCGATTGTTCGCGCTGGTGGCCGACAGGAAAAGGTGTCGGTCGGCGACGTCCTCATCATCGACAAGGTGACCGCCCGGGCCGGCGACACCGTTGACCTCACGCCGCTCCTCGTGGTCGATGGCTCGACCGTGACCAGCGATGCCGACAAGCTCGCCAAGGTCACCGTCAAGGCCGAGGTCGTCAAGCCCGCCAAGGGCCCGAAGATCACGATCATGAAGTACAAGAACAAGACCGGCTACAAGAAGCGCCAGGGCCACCGTCAGCACCTGACCCAGGTCAAGGTCACCGCGATCGAGGCCTGAGCCTCCGCGCCCACCTCAACTTCGTTAGACAGCAAAGGCAGGTACTGACATGGCACACAAGAAGGGTGCGTCCTCGACCCGCAACGGTCGTGACAGCAACGCACAGCGACTCGGCGTCAAGCGCTTCGGCGGCCAGCTGGTCAACGCGGGCGAGATCCTCGTCCGCCAGCGCGGCACGCACTTCCACCCCGGTGACGGCGTCGGCCGTGGCGGCGACGACACGCTGTTCGCGCTCGTCGCGGGCAACGTGGAGTTCGGCACCAAGCGCCGCCGCAGGGTCGTCAACATCGTCCCGGTGGAGACCGCTTCCGCTGAGTGACGTCGCGCGCGGCCGGGCCGCGCGCAGCTGACCTCCACGCGTGGGGGCGGGCCAGATCTGGCCCGCCCCCTTCGCACTTCCCCTCCCGACCCTTTATCGGGTCACCCGATAAGCAGCCGCTTCACCCGAGGTGCTTCCCGGGGTGAAGCGCCCCTTTCTCGGGTCACCCGATAAAGGGACAGCGGCCTAGACTCGGGTCGCCCCCAGACAGAGAGCAGAGACCATGGCCAACTTCGTCGACCGCGTCGTGCTGCACGTCGCCGCCGGCGACGGCGGCCACGGCGTGGCATCCGTCAAGCGCGAGAAGTTCAAGCCGCTCGGCGGCCCCGACGGCGGCAACGGCGGCCGCGGCGGCAGCGTGATCCTGCGGGTGGACCCGCAGTCGACCACGTTGCTCGACTACCACCACCACCCCCACCGCAAGGCCAGCAACGGCAAGCCCGGTGCGGGCGACGAGCGCAACGGCGCCGACGGCGAGGACCTCGTCCTGCCCGTCCCCGAGGGCACGGTCGTGAAGGCCGCCGACGGCGAGGTGCTCGCCGACCTCGTGGGCCAGCACGCCGAGTTCGTCGTCGCTGCCGGCGGCAGGGGCGGCCTCGGCAACAAGGCGCTCGCCTCGCAGCGACGCAAGGCCCCCGGCTTCGCGCTGCTCGGCGAGCCGGGCGAAGCGCTCGACGTGGTGCTCGAGCTGAAGTCGCTCGCGGACGTCGCGTTGATCGGCTTCCCGTCCGCGGGCAAGTCCTCGCTGGTCTCGGTGCTGTCGGCCGCGAAGCCGAAGATCGCCGACTACCCGTTCACCACCCTCGTGCCCAACCTCGGCGTCGTGGTCGCCGGCGACGAGCGGTTCACGATCGCCGACGTGCCGGGGCTGATCCCGGGCGCGCACCAGGGCAAGGGCCTCGGGCTGGAGTTCCTGCGCCACGTCGAACGCTGCTCGGTCCTCGTCCACGTCATCGACTGCGCCACGCTCGAGCCCGGACGCGACCCCATGACCGACCTCGACGTCATCGAGGAGGAGCTCGCGCAGTACGTGCCCGACGACTCGCTCGGCGGCCGGCCGCTGGCGGAACGCACTCGCATCGTGGTGCTCAACAAGGCCGACGTGCCCGAGGCGCGCGAGCTCGCCGAGATGGTCCGGCCGGACCTCGAGGCACGGGGCGTCGAGGTGTTCGTCGTCTCCGCTGTGGCCCGCACCGGGCTCAAGGAGCTCACCTACGCCTTGGCGCGCCACGTCGCCGCCCACCGCAAGGAGTTCGAGGTCGTCGAGGCGCCCCGAGTCGTCATCAGGCCCAAGGCGGTCGACGACACCGGCTTCCGGGTCGTGCGGGAGAACACCCCCGACGGCGAGGTGTTCCGCATCGAGGGCGAGCGACCGACGCGCTGGGTCCGGCAGACCGACTTCTCCAACGACGAGGCGGTCGGCTACCTCGCCGACCGGCTGAACCGCGCCGGGGTCGAGGAGGCGCTCTTCGAGGCCGGTGCCGTGGCCGGCGCGACGGTCGTGATCGGGCCGAAGGACAACGCCGTCGTGTTCGACTGGGAGCCCACGCTCTCGGCGGGAGCCGAGCTGCTCGCCGGCCCCCGTGGCACGGACCTGCGCCTGGAGGAGCCGAGCCGTCCGACGCGCGAGCAGAAGCGCGCCGACTATGCCGACCGCCGGGCCGCGAGGTCGGCGGCGCGCGACGAGCTCGCTGCCGAGCGCCGCGCCGGGCACTGGGCGACCGCCCACGACGATGACGACGAGTGAGCGGCGAGTGAGCGGCGAGTGAGCGCGGCAGACCGGCGCCGCGACGTCGTCTCGGCTCGGCGCCTCGTCGTCAAGGTCGGGTCGTCGTCACTGACCGAGGCCGACGGTGGAGGCCTCGACGAGGAGCGCCTGCGGGCCCTCGTCGACGTCATCGCCGAGCGGCGCCTCGAAGGCACCTCCGTGGTGCTGGTGTCCTCGGGTGCCATCTCGGCGGGCATCGCCCCGCTCGGCCTGACCAAGCGCCCGTGGGACCTCGCCACCCAGCAGGCGGCGGCAAGTGTCGGGCAGGGAGCCCTGGTGGCGGCATACCAACGCGCCTTCGGGGCCCACGGGCTGACGGTGGGCCAGGTCCTGCTCACCGCGGACGACGTCACCCGCCGCTCGCACTACACCAACGCCAAGCGCACCCTCGACCGGCTGCTCGAGCTCGGGATCGTGCCCATCGTCAACGAGAACGACACGGTGGCGACGCAGGAGATCCGGTTCGGCGACAACGACCGGCTGGCGTCGCTGGTCGCGCACATCGCCCACGCCGACGCCCTCGTCCTCCTCACCGACGTCGACGCCCTCTACGACGGCCCGCCCGATCAGCCCGGGACCCAGCGCGTGCCGCTCGTCGTCGGCGGCCTCGGGCTCGACCACGTCCGTATCGGAGGCACCGGGTCGGCCATCGGCAGCGGCGGGATGGTGACCAAGGTGGAGGCGGCCTCGATCGCGAACTCCGCTGGCATCACCACCCTGCTGACCAGCGCCGCCCAGGCCCGCGAGGCCCTCGACGGCCGGGATGTCGGGACGCTCTTCGTGCCCACCGGGTCGCGACGCGCCTCCCGCAAGCTGTGGCTGGCCCATGCCACCACCCCGAGGGGGCGGCTGATGCTGGACGCCGGGGCGGTGCGCGCGGTCGTCGAGCGCCGCACCTCGCTGCTGCCTGCGGGCGTCACGGAGGTGATCGGCGTCTTCGGCGACGGCGACGCCGTGGAGCTGTGCGGCCCGGAGGGCGCCGTGATCGGGCGCGGCCTGGTGAACTACAGCTCCGCCGAGCTGCCGGAGCTGCTGGGCCGCACCACCCACGAGCTGGCGCGCGAGCTGGGCCCGGGCTATGAGCGCGAGGTCGTCCACCGCGACGACCTGGTCATCCTCTAGCTCGGGAGTCCGGTCGGAGGAGACGGCTCACCGCACCTGGCGGACCTCGAACTGCATCCCGGGGTGCGCGATGGTCTCCTGGGACTGCACCAGCTGCAGCTCGCGCTCGCCGGAGTCCAGCGTCGTCTGGAGCAGGTCGAAGACGCTCGACGCCGTGCGCCCGAGCGCGACGTCGGGCCGGCCGGTCGAGAGCAGGTGGGCCGTGAACAGCGCCGCCGTCACGTCGCCGGAACCGTTGGCCTTCAAGGGAAGCAGCGGCGTCTGCACGATCCAGGCCCCGTCACCGGTGACCGCCATCATCTCGATGGTGCCGTCGGGGCGGTCGGCACGCTCGACGCTGGTGACCAGCACGGTCGACGGCCCCATCTTCCGGGCGAGGTCGGCCGAGGCCAGGATCTCCTCGAGGGTCCGCGGCTCGGTCTCGGTGAGGTAGCCGAGCTCGAACTGGTTCGGGGTGATGACGTCGGCAGCGGGGACGACCCGCTCACGCAGCAGCACCGGGATCGCGGGGTGCACGAAGCAGCCGCTCCTGGCGTTGCCCATGACCGGGTCGCACGCGTAGACCGCGTCGGGGTTGGCGGCCTTGACCCGCGCCACCGCGTCGAGGATCACGTCGCCGATGTCCTCCCCGCCCTGGTAGCCCGAGAGCACGGCGTCGATACCCGGGAAGGCTCCGCGCTCCTCGACGCCCCGGATCACCTCGCGCACGTCCGAGGCGGGCAGCAGGGGACCGCGCCACTGGCCGTAGCCGGTGTGGTTGGAGAAGTGCACCGTGTGGACCGGCCACACCTCGACCCCCAGGCGTTGCAGCGGGAAGACCGCCGCGCTGTTGCCGACGTGGCCGTAGGCGACCGAGGACTGGATCGACAGGATGCTCACCCCGGCATTCAACCAGCCCCGGGCGACCCGGTATGCCGCGTGCCGGGTCACGGCCCCGGCTGCGGTCCGGGGGACGGGACGGACGTCCGCATGCCGGGCACGGCGGCCTACGCTGGGGGCATGTCCGTGCCCTCGATGATCGACCCCGCCGCCGTCGCCCAGGTCGCGGAGCTCGCGACGGCTGCCCGCGCCGCCTCGCGCCGGGTCGGGCTGCTGTCCCGGGCGGTCAAGGACGCCGCACTCCTCGCGATGGCGGACGCCCTCGAGGCTGCTGCCGCCGACATCATCGCGGCCAACGCCGAGGACCTCGAGCGCGGACGCGCGTCGGGCATGGCGCAAGGTCTGCTCGACCGGCTCACCCTCGACGCCCCGCGGGTGGCCGCCGTCGCCCAGGCCCTGCGCGACATCGCCGCACTGCCCGACCCCGTGGGCGAGGTGGTCCGGGGTTCGACGCTCGCCAACGGACTGCAGATCCGGCAGGTCCGGGTGCCCATGGGGGTCGTCGGGATGATCTACGAGGCCCGCCCCAACGTCACCGTCGACGCTGCCGGGCTCGGCCTGAAGAGCGGGAACGCCGTGATCCTGCGCGGCGGGTCGGCTGCCGCCTCGACCAACCGGGCACTCGTCACCGTGCTGCGCGGGGCGCTGGAGTCCCGCGGTCTTCCCGGCGATGCGGTCTGCCTGCTCGACGGCGGCGGCCACGACGCGGTGCGCGCCCTCATGACGGCTCGTGGGCTGGTCGACCTGCTCATCCCGCGCGGAGGCGCCAGCCTGATCCAGACCGTCGTCACCGAGTCGACGGTGCCGGTCATCGAGACCGGCGTCGGCAACTGCCACGTCTACGTCGACGCCTCAGCCGACCTCGACAAGGCGCTGGCCATCGCCGTCAACGCCAAGACGCACCGGCCCAGCGTGTGCAACGCCGCCGAGTCGCTGCTGGTCCACGAGGCCGTGGCGGCGGACTTCCTGCCGAAGGTCCTCGCGGAGCTCAGCGCTGCCGGCGTGGTGCTGCACACCGACGAGGCGTCCGGTGCGGCCGCCGAGGGGGCCGGGGTGCCGCACGAGGTGGCCACCGAGGAGGACTACGCGACGGAGTACCTCGCCCTCGAGATGAGCGTGCGGGTCGTGCCGGACCTCGACGCGGCGCTCGAGCACATCCGCACCTACGGCTCGGGCCACACCGAGGCGATCGTCACCGAGGACCGTGCGGCGGCCCGGCGCTTCACGGGCGAGGTGGACGCCGCCGCTGTGATGGTCAACGCCTCCACCCGCTTCACCGACGGCGGCGAGTTCGGCTTCGGGGCCGAGATCGGGATCTCCACGCAGAAGCTGCACGCCCGGGGCCCCATGGCACTGCCGGAGCTGACGACGACGAAGTGGGTCGTCGAGGGAGACGGGCAGGTCCGCGCCTGACGGCGTCGGCCGCCCCCCAGCCGCCGTGTCGTGGAGCCGCGGCGGGGCGTCGTGGTGTCGGGGCGCTGCGGCGTCGGGAGGCCGCCGGGCGCGTGGCAGGATGAGCGCCCGTGGAAGGCACTGAGGTACGCAAGCTCGCCGCGCTCGAGGACACCCACTGGTGGTACCGCGAGCGGCGGCACCTGCTCGGACGCGCCCTCCGGGGGATGCAGCCCGGCCGGGCCCTCGACGTCGGCGCCGCCGGGGGAGGGAACACCCGGGTCCTGCGCGACGCGGGGTGGTCCGTCGTCGCCCTCGAGTACGGCGCGGAGGGCGCCGAGGTCGCCCGCGACCGAGGTCTGCCGGTCCTGCGGGCCGACGCCACGTCGCTGCCGCTGCCGGACGGCAGCCTCGACCTGGTGGTGGCCTTCGACGTCCTCGAGCACATCCTCGACCACGATGCCGCGGTGGCCGACGTGCACCGCGTGCTGCGGCCCGGTGGGACGTTCCTGGTCGCCGTGCCGGCGGACCCGCGGCTGTGGTCCGAGCACGATGTCGCGGTCGACCACGTCCGCCGCTACACGCGGGTGACGCTGCGTGACGTGCTCGAGCGGGGCGGCTTCGAGGTCGAGTCGATGACCTCGTGGAACGTCCTGCTGCGCCCGGTGGTGGCCCTGCGCCGCCGCACGAGCACCGGCAGCGACCTCGACGACCTGCACCCGGCGGTCAACCTCGGCCTGCGCGCGGTCGTGACCGCCGAGCGCTACCTGCCGGTCAAACGGATGCCTGGCGTGACGCTGCTCGTGACGGCGCGTCGTCGGTAGCGGCCGGAGCCGCAGCGGGCTCCTGTCCGGCGGGGCTCGCCGGGGTGTCGGGTCGCGACGCGGCACCGGTCGTGGCGGGACCCGCCGGCAGCGCCTCGTCGGCAGTCGTCGCCGGGCCTGTCAGCGAGTCGTAGGCGATGAAGTAGGTGGGACGCGCCTGCATCATGGCGTACATCCGGCCGACGTACTCGCCGAGGATCCCCAGGCACAGCAGCTGCACCGCCCCGACGGCCGAGACGGCGACGACGGTGGACGTCCAGCCCGGGAGCGTGTGGCCCAGCGTCTGGGCGACCAGCGCGTAGAGCAGCAGCCCCACGGCGGCCAGCCCGCCGGTCAGGCCCAGCCAGGTCGCGGCCCGCAGCGGGGCGATCGAGAAGCCGGTCACGCTGTCGATCGACAGCCGCACCATCTTCGCCAGCGGGTACTTCGAGCGCCCGGCGGCTCGCTCGTCGCGCCTGTACGAGACCGACGCCGACGGGAAGCCCAGGGCAGGCACGATGAAGCGCAGGACCCGGTTGTGCTCCGGCAGGGCGTTGACGGCCTCGACCGTGGCGCGCGACATCATCCGGTAGTCGCCGGCGTCGCTCTGCGCGTGCGTGCCGGACAGCGCGCGGATCACCCGGTAGAAGGCCCGGGCGCTCATCCGCTTGAAGGCCGAGTCGGTCGAGCGGTCGGACCGCACGCCGTACACCACGTCGACCCGCTCGGCGCGTGCGACCGCGAGCATGTCGGGGATGACCTCGGGAGGGTCCTGCAGGTCGGCGTCGAGCGTGACGACGTAGTCGCCGCGCGCGCAGGCGAGACCCGCCGAGATGGCGGCCTGGTGCCCGGCGTTGGCCCGGAGCCGCACGACGCGCAGCTCGGGCCAGTCCCGGCGGAGCCGCTGCAGCACGACCGCGGTGGTGTCGGTGCTGCCGTCGTCGACCGCGACCACCTCGTACGGCGTCTCGAGACCGTCGGCCACCGGGCGCAGGCGCTCCACCAGCAGCGGCAGGACATCCTCCTCGTTGAAGCAGGGGATGACGATGCTGAGCTCGGGCGGCATGGTCCCAGCGTACGGCGTGGGTGCCCCGGAGCCGGCCCCGCGGCATACAGCGTCGTGGCTGGTGTCGGCCCCGCCCGCGGGCGGGGTGTTCGCGGGCGGGTGCGGACCCGACGGGTAGGCTGTGCGCCATGTCGTCGTCTCTGGCCACCCTGTACTCCTCCGTCGAGGAGACCCACCGCGAGCTGCCCATGTCCGCGACCATGTACGGCGTGCTCGCACTC
>NZ_DATBMI010000117.1:0-32529 GCF_036554925.1 Pedococcus sp. | reverse complement strand
CGCCCGCGCCGAGGACCTCGCGGCCCGGCTGCGCGAGAAGGCCGAGCGTGCCCACGAGGTGCAGCTGCGCGAGCTCGGTGCCGTCGTCGGCGCCCATGTCGGGCCGGGGACGATCGCGGTGGCGGTCTCCCCGCGGCCGGGGCCGCCGGTATGACCCACCACGCCCCGGCCGACATCGTGGGCGGCACCGTGGACTGGCGGGCCGGCGAGGCGCTCGGGCAGCTGGCCCTGCTGGCCGGGCTCGTGGTCGCGGCCTTTCTCCTCGGCTCGGTCAACCCGGCGTCCATCGTGGCGAAGGTGCTCGGCAAGGACCTGAGCCACTCCGGCTCGGGGAACCCGGGTGCGACCAACGCGGGCCGCGTGCTCGGCGTGCGCTGGGGAGTGCTGGTCGGCGCGCTCGACATCCTCAAGGGCTTCCTGCCGGTCGTGGTGGTCCAGCAGGTGGTCGGCACGGTGCCCGCCCTGGTCGTCGGCCTCGCGGTCGTGCTCGGCCACATCTGGTCGCCGTTCCTGCGCGGGCAGGGCGGCAAGGGAGTCGCCACCTCGCTGGGGGCGATCCTGGCGGTGCAGCCATGGTTCGCCCTGGTCATGCTGGTGGTGTTCGTGCTGCTGGTCTGGCGCCTGCGCTGGGTGGCAGGGGCGTCGGTGTCGGCCTGTCTGGTGCTGCTGCTCCTCGGCGCGGGCACCTGGCTCGGCTGGATCCCCGGGGGCACCCGCGACACCGGCGCCTGGTGCGTCGTCCTCGCGCTGATCGTGATCTACCGTCACCGCCGCAACATCGAGCTGTGGGTGTCCGCGCGGCGCGGTCCGTCCACACCCTGACGGCCCCTCGCCCCATGGTCCACAGGTCGACGTCGGGACGACCCGGGGTGGACCTGCCACCCCTACCTTCGCGGGTATGCCGTTGCGCCGCCGCCCGCAGGAGCCCTCACCGCGTCTGACCGCGCTGCTGGCCGGCGCCGCAGAGGTGCGCACGGTGGGGCCGGGCGCGGCCGCAGCCGGCGGGGACGGCCAGGCCGTCGGGCCGTGCGGTGCCGCGGAGGACCCACCTCTCCCGTGGCTGCCCGACCGGCAGTGGCTCGAGAGCGGCGCGGGCCTCCGGGGGGCTGGCCGCGACCCCCACCCGTCCTCGCCCCCGCCGGAGTCCCCGCCGTCGTCGCAGTCCTCGCGGTCGTCGCAGTCCTCGCCGTCGTCGCAGTCCTCACCCCCGCCGCAGTCCGCGCCGCAGTCCCCGCCGTCGTCGCAGTCCTCGTCCCGGGCGCCGACCTCGGCGGGCACCGCCCCAGGGAGGCACCGCCGCCCGAGACCGCCCGGGCCTGCGCTGCTGGCCGTGCCGAGGGCGCTGCGCGGCGCGCGGGTGAGCGGTCCAGCAGCGGCCGCCCTCGGACTGGCCCTGGTCGTGCTCGCCGCCGCGCTGGTGTTCGGTGTCCGGGTGGCACTGGCCGCGGCCGCGAGCGCTCCCGAGCCCGTCAGTGTCTCGCCGGCCCGATCTGGCGGGTCCGCGGTCGCGCCGCGCACGACCACACCCGCCGGTTTCAGCACCGGCGCTGCCCGCTCAGCCGGGGCGGCCACGGCGGCCGGCGTGGTCGTCGTCCACGTGGTCGGGCAGGTGCGCCGACCGGGTGTCGTGAGCCTGCCACCCGGCTCCCGTGTCAGCGACGCGCTGGCCCGCGTCGGGGGTGCGCTGCGCTCGGCCGACCTCGCCGCCGTCAACCTGGCGCGGCCGCTCGCCGACGGGGAGCAGCTGCGCATCCCGCGGCCGGGGGAGGCGGTGCCGTCGGGAGGGGCGGTCGGCGGTGGCTCGCCCGGTGGCGTGGGAGCCGGAGCGGGCGGTGGGGGGTCCGGCGGGGCCACAGGCCTGGTCGACCTCAACACCGCCAACCTCGCCGTGCTGGAGGAGCTCCCGGGCGTCGGCCCGGTGCTCGCGCAGCGCATTCTCGACTGGCGCACCGAGCACGGCCGCTTCACCTCGGTCGACGAGCTCGCCGAGGTCAGCGGCATCGGCGAGAAGATGTTCGCCCTGCTCCAGGGCAAGGTCACGGTGTGAGGCGCGGGAGCCGCGTGCCCGACGTGCGCCTGCTCCTCCCCGCCCTCGTGGCCTGGGCCGTCACCGCGAGCACCCTGGGCTGGTCGCCCGGGCTCCGGCTCGGCGGGGCGGCGGCCGCCCTCGCTGCCGGTCTTGCCGTCGTCGGGCTGCCCCGCGGGTCCGCCCGGCTGAGGCGCTGGCTGCCGTCCTGGGTGGCGCTGTCTGCGGCCGCCGCCAGCCTGGCGCTCCTCGCCTCCGGAGCGCAGGCGGTGCACCGCGAGACCGGGCCGGTGGCAGACCTGGCGCGGCAACGGTCGGTGGTGGTGGTCCGCGGCGTGGTGGCGAGCGAGCCGGTGCTGCGCGGCGGGCGAGCCGGCCGCACGGCGGTGCTGCAGGTGTCCGTCAGGGAGGTCACTGCCAAGGGACGGCGCTCGCGGGTCGCCACGCCGGTGCTCGTCATCGGCGATGCCGCCTGGGCGGGGCTTCGCTGGCGGGAGACGGTGGAGGCGCGTGGCCGGCTGGCCAGCGCCGAGCCCGGGGAGCCGGTCGTGGCGACCCTGCGGCCCCTGTCGGCGCCGACGGTGGTGGCCGCGCCCGGCGTGGTGGCGCGCGGCGCGGAGCACCTGCGGGCGGGGCTGCGCTCGGCGGCCAGGCCCCTGCCGGACGACGCCCGGGGGCTGCTGCCGGCGCTGGTCATCGGTGACACCAGCCGCACGCCCGAAGACCTCACCGAGGCCATGCGCGCCACGGGGATGACGCACCTGTCGGCGGTGAGCGGCTCCAACGTCGCCATCGTCCTGGCCGTGGCCCTGGGCGCGGCGGCGGCCCTGGGGCTCGGCCGCCGCCTCCGCCCGTGGTTCGCGCTCGTCGTGCTGGCCGGGTTCGTCGTCCTGGCCCGGCCCGAGCCAAGCGTCATCCGCGCGGCTGCGATGGGGGCCGTCGGGCTGATCGGGCTGAGCCAGTCGCGGCGCGCCGCGGGGCTCCCGGTGCTCTCGGCAGCTGTGCTCGCGCTGCTCGTGGTCGACCCGTGGCTGAGCCGCTCCTACGGCTTCGCCCTCTCCACCCTCGCGACGCTGGGCCTGCTGCTCTTCGTCCGAGACTGGGGCCACGCGATCGGCGCCCGGCTGCCCGGCCGGATCCGGTCGTGGGGGCCTGCCCTGGCCATTCCCGTTGCGGCACAGGCGATGTGCGCGCCCGTGGTCGTGCTGTTGCAGGGCTCGGTCAGCACGGTCGGCGTCGTCGCGAACCTGCTCGCCGCTCCGCTGGTCGCACCAGCCACGGTGACTGGCGTCGCGGCCGCGCTGGTGTCACCCCTGTGGCAGCCCGCCGGCACCGCCCTCTGCTGGGCCGGTGCGCTGCCCGCTCTCGGCATCGCCCGCATCGCACGGGTGTTCGCGCAGGTCCCCGGAGGCACCCTGCCCTGGCCGGACGGGCCGCCGGGGGCGATCCTGCTCGCCGCGGTCACGGCGCTGGTGCTGGTGTCGGCTCCGTGGGCCCTGCACCACACCCGCGCCCGGCCCCTGCTCGCCTGCGCCGTGGTGGTGCTGCTGGCTGCAGGCGCGGTGCCGACGTCACCGGTCACCTGGCCGCCACCCGGCTGGCGCCTCGTGGCCTGCGACGTCGGCCAGGGTGATGCGCTGGTGCTCGCGACGTCGCCGGGTCATGCCGTGCTCGTCGATGCCGGCCCAGAACCGTCGGCGGTCGACGGCTGTCTGCGCCGTCTGCGAGTCGGGGTGCTCGACGCCCTCGTGCTCACCCACTTCCACGCCGACCACGTCGACGGCCTCCCCGGTGCGCTCAACGGCCGGGAGGTGCGCGAGGTGCTGGCCTCCCCGGTGCGAGACCCACCCCACCAGGCGGAGCAGGTCCACCGCGCCGTGCAGGCTCGCGGGATCCCCCTGCGCGAGCTGTATGCCGGCGACCGCCTCACGTGGCCAGGTGTCCGCGCCGAGGTGTGGTGGCCTGCCCGCCGGATCGCGGCGGGCTCGGTGGCCAACAACGCCAGCGTCGTGCTCGCCGTGCACACGGGAGGCGTCGACGCGCTGCTCCTGGGCGACGTCGAGCGCGAGGCCGCGCACGCCATGCTGCTCGCACTGCGACGTGACCCCCGGCTCGCCGCCACCGCGGCGACCCTGGACGTCGTCAAGACGCCGCACCACGGCTCGTCGAACCTCGACGACGGCCTGATGGAGGCCGTGCGGGCTCCGGTGGCCCTGATCAGCGTGGGAGCCGACAACGACTACGGCCACCCGGCGCCCCGGCACCTCGACGTGCTGCGCAGGGGAGGGTACGCCGCCTACCGCACCGACCAGCGCGGGGACATCGCCGTGCTCGCCTCCGGGCAGGGTGCGGGCGGCGGGACGGGCGACGTCACGGGCGACGGCGGCCAGGTGCCGCGGGTGGAGGTCGCGTGGCGCCGCCGGTGACGGCTCAGGTGCTCGCGAGCACCCGCGGCGGGGTCTTCGCGGCCTCGACGAGGGCCTCGATCGTGGCCTGCACGGCCGGCACCCGCTGGAGGTCCGGGGTCGTGACGACCTGAACGTGGCGCCGTGAGGCGGGCTTGATCGTCCGGGTCACGACGTCGCTGTGGTGGGCGGTGCGGAGGATGAGGTCGGGGATCAGTGCCACGCCGAGGCCCTCGGCGACCAGACCGAGCACGGCGACGTAGTCCTCGGTCTCGAAGGCGACGTCGGGGCTGAAGCCCTCGGTGGCGCACATCTGCAGGAGGTGGCCGCGGCACCGGGGGCAACCTGCGATCCAGCTCTCCGACGACAGCGCGGAGAGGTCGACGACCTCCCGGTCGGCCAGCGGGTGGTGCCTCGGGAGCGCCAGGCGCACCTCGTCGTCGAGGAGGTGGTGGGTGACGAAGGCGTCGAGGTCCTCCTCGCCCCGGCCGAGGTCGGTGCCCTCGTAGGCGAACGCCACCGCGAGGTCGCACTCACCGGCGCGCAGGGCCGCCAGGGACTCCGGCGGCTCGGCCTCGGTGAAGCTGACCTTGACCTCGGGGTACCGCTCCTTGACCAGCGCCAGCGCCCGAGGCACCAGGGTCGCCGACGACGACGGGAAGGCCATCAGGCGCACCCGCCCGGCGCGCAGGCCGGCGATGGCGGCGACCTCCTCCTCCGCGGCGTCGAGGGCCGCGAGGACGGCCACTGCGTGGCGCGCCAGCACCTGCCCGGCCTCGGTGAGCCTCACGCTGCGCCCGACCCGCTCGACCAGGACGGTCCCGGTGCGCTGCTCGAGGCGGCGCACCATCTGTGAGATGGCCGGCTGGGAGTAGCCGAGCGCGAGGGCGGCGCCGGTGAAGCTGCCCTCGTCGGCGATGGCCTTCATGACGCGAAGACCGGCGGCGTCGATCATGAGATCAGCATAACCCTGCGTTATCCATGCCGACCGTTGTCGCCGCACGACCGACGGTGAGCCAGGGCGCGAGCCGGGAGGCGTCACGCATACTGGTCGCCATGCGCACCACCACAGCGACGGGCCTCGACGCGTTCGTCGAGCTGCTGGCCGGTGGCGGCGTGCTGGTCCTCTCGGGGGCCGGCCTGAGCACCGAGTCCGGCATCCCCGACTACCGCGGGCCGGACGGCCGGCGCCGGGTGCAGCCCATGCAGTACTCCGAGTTCGTCGGTTCCTCGGCCGCCCGACAGCGCTACTGGGCCCGCAGCTACGTCGGCTGGCAGCGGTTCTCCAGCGCGGGCCCCAACGCAGGGCACCGTGCCGTCGCGGCACTGCAGCGGGCAGGGGTGGTCGGCCCGGTCATCACCCAGAACGTCGACGGCCTGCACCAGGCCGGGGGGGCGGTCGACGTCACCGAGCTGCACGGAGCCCTCGAGCGGGTGGTGTGCCTGACCTGCGGCGACGTCACGAGTCGCTGGCACCTCGACGAGCGGATGCGCCAGGCCAACCCGGGCTACGAGGTGACCAGCGACGAGATCCGCCCCGACGGCGACATCGCCCTGAACGACCTCGACGTCGAGGCCTTCGTCGTCCCGCTGTGCCTCGTGTGCGGTCGCGACACCCTCAAGCCCGACGTGGTCTTCTTCGGTGAGTCCGTCCCGAAACCGTTGGTGGAGAACTGTTTCGGGCTCACCGAGCGGGCGCGCGTGGTGCTCGTCCTCGGGTCCTCCCTCGCCGTGATGTCCGGCTACCGGTTCGTGCGGCGGGCGGCCGCGCGCGGCATACCGGTGGGGATCATCACGCACGGGCCCACGCGAGGCGACGGCGAGGCCACCCACCGCATCGACGCGCCGCTCGGCGCCACGCTGACCGAGCTCACGCGCCGGCTGGCCGCCTAGCCACCAGGACCAGGTCGATCGCGTCGCCGGCGTCGGTGGGGCGGACGACCTCCTCGCACCGCTCGAGATCGAGGTCCCGGGCCGCCGCGTGGAGCTGCTCGACGGTGGTGAGGATCGCCGGGTCCTGCGGGCCGCCCACCCCCTCGGTGAGGTTGCGCAGCGCGTGCCCCACCACGACGATCGCCCCCTCGGGCGCCAGCCATCGGGTCGCCCGGGACAGCACCTCCTCCGGGAGGTGGAGGTAGGCGACCAGGACCAGGTCGTAGAACGTCCCCGGGGGCGGCTCCCAGAGCGTGACGTCCTCGACCACCCACTCGATGGCCGCCTCCAGCCCCTGGCGCCGGGCCTCCTCCGCGCCGCGGGCGACGCCGACCGACGAGAAGTCCACCGCCGTCACCGTCCACCCTGCCTGCGCGAGCCAGATCGCGTGCCGGCCCTCGCCCGCGCCGAGGTCCAGCGCCCGGCCCGGCGGCCACGGGGCGACGATGCGCTCCACCTCGCGGTTGGGCCCAGCGCTCCAGACACGATCCTGCGCGGCATACCGCTCGTCCCACAACCGCTGGCGATCCGTCATGGTCCTAGCATCGCCCCTGTGATCCAGATCCGCGCCGCCCAGGAGCCCGATCTCGCGGCCGTCGCCGAGATCTACAACGTCGAGGTCCTCGGTGGCGTGGGCACCTTCGACACCGAGCCGAAGGGGCCCGAGCACTTCGCCCACCGCCTGCGCCCGGAGCATCCCGGCGACGTGTTCCTGGTCGCTGTCGACGCGGGTTCCGTTGTGGGGTTTGCCTATTCGGGCCCCTTCCGGGCGAGGCCCGCGTATGCCGCCACCCGCGAGACCTCGGTGTACCTCGCCGCCGGGGCGCGCGGCACGGGAGTCGGGCGGGCGCTCTACTCCGAGCTGCTCACCCGCCTCGACGACGCTGGCGTGCACACCCAGGTGGCGGTGGTAGCGCTCCCCAACGACGCCAGCGAGGCGCTCCACCGGGCACTGGGCTTCGAGCGGGTCGGCGTGCTGCGCGAAGTCGGCCGCAAGTTCGGCCGCTACATCGACACGGCCTGGTGGCAGCGGATGCCCTGAGCCCTGGTCACCGCAGGCCCAGGACCGCTGCGACGGTCGGCCACACCAGCTCGGCGAACCGCTGGTGGCCGCTGACGGCGTAGTGCCTCAGGTCCCAGGCCAGGTCTCGTCGCCGGTGCTCGTAGGACGCCAGCGCGCCGCCGTCGGTCCGGCACTGCGGGACCTCGGCGCAGACGCGGCGCACCTCGGCCTCGTAGGCCTGGACCAACCGGGTCTGCCGGGCGACCCCGCCCGGGTCCACCCGCCCGGGCCCCAGGAACAGCGAGCAGGGCTGCGGGCCGCCCAGCCTGCCGGAGGCATCGCTGTCGGAGGCGAGGGCGGCGGCCTGCTCTGCGGGCCTGCCGACGACGGTGACGATCACGACCCGGGTCGTCGGGGAGGCGGAGGTGATGGTGTCCAACGCCTGCCTGACCTCGGCGCCGAAGACCGGGATGCGGCGAGGGTCGCTGCCGTCGCAGGCGATGTCGTTGACGATGGTCTGGACGAGGACCAGTGCCGGAGCAGGCACGCGCGAGAGCGCCGAGGCTGCCTGGCCGGCGAGGGCCGTGGCCCGGGAACCGTTGACCGCGGCGTTGACGACGTGCCCGGCCGTGTCCGGGAGCGAGGCGACCATGCGCTGGTAGATGCTGTTCACCTCCGGGCTGGTCCCCGTGGCCCAGGAGTTCTGCAGGGCGTTCGCCTTCGGGTTCAGGGGATCCGAGTACACGCCCGTGAGTCCCGAGTGCCCGATCGCGACCAGGCCCCTCGGGTGCGCCGGGTCCGCGTCCGGAGCGGGCGCACCCGCTGTCGCCGCGACGGGCGCGGCCACCGCCACGCGAGCCTCCGGAACCGCCTCGCCACCGCAGGCCGCCAGGGCCAGCACGCCCAGTGACAGCGTCGCGACGGCACGGACCGTGCCCATGGTTCCCCCCGGGTGAGCGGTTGGCGTGGGTCCCTCCGACCACGCTAGGCGAGGCTGCCGGCGCCCACCTCCGGCCGGCGACGTAGGCACCCGCTCGGTCGGCAAAGGGGGCAGAACGGGTTTCCCGAACGCGGGTCCGGACCTACCATCGCGAGGAGGTGGACACACGGGGTGAGGTGATCACATGACGGCAGTGCGCGTGGGCCCGTTCGAGAACGACGACGCACTCGACTTCCTCGACGACCTGGAGGAGGCAGAGCCGGAGGAGCGGCCGCAGAAGGTGGTGCGGGCACTGCGCCAGGTGGTCCGGGCGGAGGCGTACATCGAGGCGCCCCTGATGGCGCAGGCCGTGGCGGCTGCCGCCGTGGTCGCGGGCTCGGTCGACCCGGACTGCCTGGGGCGGGAGCGCTTCCGGCCGCGGTGGATCGAGGAGGACCCGCTCGAGGTCGACGACGACCTCGACGAGCTCGCCGCCACGGTGCTGCGCCGGGCGCTGCGCCACGACGACAACGAGTGGTGGGAGCTGTGGGACGAGGCCGACGCCACGGACGAGGTGACCGAGGTGGTCAGCCGCTACCTCGACGTGCTGGGCGACTGAGGGGAGCCACCCGGGCGGGGCAGCGTCAGACGCGCCGCAGGACGGCCGTGACCTTGCCCAGGACCGTGGCGTGGTCGCCGTCGATCGGGTCGAAGGCCGGGTTGTGCGGCAGCAGCCACACCTTGCCGTCCTTGCGCTTGAAGGTCTTGACGGTGGCCTCGTTGTCGAGCATCGCCGCGACGATGTCGCCGTTGTCGGCGGTCGGCTGCTGGCGCACCACGACCCAGTCGCCGTCGCAGATGGCGGCGTCGACCATCGAGTCGCCGACGACCTTGAGCAGGAAGAGCTGCCCCTCGCCCACGATCTGCTTGGGGAGCGGGAAGACGTCCTCGACGGACTCCTCGGCCGTGATGGGCACGCCGGCGGCGATCTGGCCGAGGACCGGGACGTAGGAGGCCTCGGGCCGCTGGTCGTTGATCCCGGTCTCGTCGAACGGCGCGTCGGCGTCGTCGGGCGCCGCGCCGCCGCGGTAGCCGCGCATGTCGGCGGGGGAGTCGGGGGAGACCACCTCGATCGCCCTCGGACGGTTGGGGTCGCGGCGCAGGAAGCCCTTGCGCTCCAGCGACGACAGCTGGTGGGCGACGGAGCTGGGGGAGGTGAGCCCGACGGCCTCGCCGATCTCACGCAGGCTCGGCGGGTAGCCACGGCGGTCGACGGAGTTGCGGATGACCTCGAGGATGCGGCGCTGGCGGACGGTCAGGCCGTCGCCGCGGTCGCGCTCGGGAAGCTCCTTGACGTTGGTGCCGTCGCTCATGCCTCTCCCCATTTCTGCAGGTCAGACGCCGTATGCCGGTGGGCTGGCGGGGCGCTCTCGCTGGGACTGTCGGTGGGACTGTCGGTGGCCTCTGGTGTGCTTCGAGGCATGAGCACAGCCTATGGGGTTCGAACACACTTGCCAAACACGTGTTCGATGCGTGTCTTGAACCTGACCGCGAAGGGTGCTAGAAATCGTACAGACGTTCGATCGAACACCCGTTCGGAGACCTCGGCCCCGCACCCGCGGGGCCCGGAGACGGAGGACACCATGAGTGCAGCAGTCGCCTGGGACCTGACCCCCGCACCGGCCCGCGTGCCGGGCCGGCCGTCCCGCCCGCGGCTCGTCCTCGTCCCGACCGGTGACGCCGTACCGACTCCGGTGGCGGGCCCGCTGCGCATCACCCGAGCCGGTCGCCTGGCCATCACCCTCACCGTCGCCGCGGCGCTGGTCGCGCTGGCCCTGACGGTGTTCGGCGGCGGTGATGCCGCCGCGGTCACGCCCGCCGCGGACCACGCCACCACGGTCCAGGCGGGGCAGACGCTGTCCCAGATCGCGGTCGAGCAGCTGCCGGGGGTGCCGATGTCCGAGGCCGTCGCCCAGATCCAGCTCGCGAACAACCTCCCCAGCACCCACGTCCACGCCGGTCAGACGCTGCTCATCCCCGCTGCGAGCTAGAGCCCACCGCCGACCGTGAGCCGGCGCCAGTGCACACCGCGGGCCTCCAGCCGGCGCACACCGCGGGGCCTCCAGCCGGCGCCGGCGTCGGCGTGCTAGAGGGTGCGAGTCCCCTTGATGTGGCTCCACTTCACGGGATTCGTGATCCCGGCGTTGTTCACCGCGACCTGGTCGACCACGGTCGTCGGCTTCACGCCACCCACTGTGGCCCACGAGGTCACCCGGTAGGCGACGCCGCCCCTCATCTTGTAGATGTGGCCGGTCGTGCCACCGCGCAGGTACGAGCCGTCGCGTGGCTGGTGCGACAGGTGGTTGAAGCGGACCGCTGAGCCGGCCCTGTCGATGGCGACCTGGTCGACGGTCGTGGTGGGGGCGGCGCCGCCGACGTTGGCCATCGTCGAGACGTAGACAGGTGACCCGCCGGCGATCCGGTAGATCTCGCGGCGCTGGGCGCCCCTGATGAGGGTGCCCTCCGGCGGCGTCGCCCGGAGGTGGTTCCACCGGCCCCCGGCGCCCGCCCTGTCGATGGCCACCTGGTCGACGGTCGTGTACGGCTGTGGCCTGCCGAACGCGCTCCAGGTCGAGACGTGGATCGGGGCACCGCCGACGACCCGGTAGACCTCGCCCCGCTGGCCGCCGCGGATGAACGTGCCGTTGGCCGGGAGTGCGGGGAGTGAGGCGAGAGCGGTGCTGCTCAGGAGGTGGGTCGCCTTCGCACCTCCGAACGCAGCCCAGGTCGAGACGAAGACGGGCGCCTGCCCCACGAGCCGGTAGACCTCCCCGGTCTCGCGGACCTTGACGAAGGCCCCGGGCTTGGGCGGCTGGTACCTCATGTCCTTGAAGTGGATGAAGCTGTCGGGCCAGTTGCGGTCGCCCCGGGGGATCCGCCAGCGGTAGGAGCCGCCACTCCACGAGGAGTCCGAGATGGTGATGTAGCTGGAGGTCACCTCCTCCACGTAGCCGACGTGGCCGTAGCTCGGGGCGTACACGCTGCCGTAGTTCCACTGCGCGATGGAGCCGGTGGCGGGCGTGCGGTCGACCCGGAAGCCGCGCCTCTTCGCGTTGGCCGCCCAGCTCCCGCCGTTGCCGAGGCCGCTCTGCTGCGCGACGCCGTTGCGGGCGAGTCGATAGGCGACGTAGTTGGTGCAGTTGTTGCCCGAGCGGTTCACCGGGTAGCCCCAGACAGAGCGGCCCGCGTACCCCGAGAAGGAGATGCAGCTGGTCGACGAGGACCTGCACTCGTAGACGATCGTCGCCGCCTGGGACGGCTGTGGGGCGGTGGCGAGGGCGGTGCCGCCGACGAGGGCGGCGAGGGCAAGGCGTGACCAGGCACGGTGCAGACGAGAGCGCATGACTTCCCGGGGGTAGGGGGCGGCCGCGCGCGGTGGTGCTGGGGGCGAGGCCAGGGCCGCGGACCAGCGTGACTGATTTCCGGGTACGTGTCCGGAGAATGGAGGAATATCACTTCTGTAGTTCCGCTCCGGCCGCTCTGGAGGCCGCGCGAGAGGAGGTGGGCGGATGTTGGAGGCAGCGTTCTGGGGTTTCGTCGGCGGAGCGGCCCTGCTCATCGGAGCCCTGGCCGGCGTCTACCTCTCCGCCTCACTGCGGCTCATCGGGCTGGTCATGGCGTTCGGTTCGGGGGTCCTCATCAGCGCGCTGACCTTCGAGCTGATGCGCGAGGCGTACGACGTCGCGGGCAGCACGGCGGCCATCGCCGGCCTCTTCGCCGGGTCACTCGTCTTCTTCGCCGGCGACTGGCTCATCGACCGGCACGGCGGGCACCGCCGCAAGAGCCCACGGGGCCCCCAGGCGGGAGCGGGCGCGACGGCGCTGGTCCTCGGTGCCCTGCTCGACGGCATACCCGAGAGCGCAGCGATCGGCGTGAGCCTCATCGACGGCGCGGGCGTGAGCGTGGCGGTGGTGGCTGCGGTGTTCCTCTCCAACGTGCCGGAGGCGCTCTCCGCGTCCGCCGGGATGCGCGCCAGCGGACGCAGCACGGGGTACGTCCTCGGTCTGTGGAGTGCGGTGACGGCGGCCTCCACGGCGGCCGCGGCACTCGGCTTCGGCGTTCTCAGCGGCGCGGACCCGGCCCTCACCGGGACGATCCAGGCCTTCGCCGCCGGCGCGATCCTCACCATGCTCGTCGACACGATGGTGCCTGAGGCGGTCGAGCATGCGGGGGCGCTCGTCGGCCTGTTGACCGCCCTCGGCTTCGCCGCGGCGTTCCTGCTGTCCACCGCCTGAGGGGCGTTCGGTCCTGCGCCGCTCGACCCTGCGCCGAGTACGCGAACCGACGGATCGCGGACCGTCGACCTGCGGGCTAGGGTGCGGGCAGGAGGCCGGAGATGGGTGCGCGAAAGACCTTTCTGTCATGGCCGGTGGTGCGACAGCTGCAGACCGGCGACGTCCTGGGGCGTGGTCCCGCCGTGACCTCTGCGCGGACGCGCTCGCAGGTGCCCCGCACCTCGACCGCCGACCGCGTCGTCCAGAGCATCTGCCCGTACTGCGCGGTCGGCTGCGGCCAGCGGGTCTTCGTCAAGGACGAGCGAGTGGTCCAGATCGAGGGCGACCCCGACTCGCCGGTGTCGCGAGGGCGGCTGTGCCCCAAGGGATCTGCCAGCGAGCAGCTGGTCAACAGCCCGGGGCGGCAGACCACGGTGCTCTACCGCCGCCCCCACGGCACGGAGTGGGAGAGCCTCGACCTCGACACCGCGGTGGACATGATCGCGGACAGGTTCGTCGCCAGCCGCCGCAACGGCTGGCAGGACCACGACGAGAAGGGCCGGCCGCTGCGTCGGACGATGGCCATCGCCTCGCTCGGGGGAGCAACCCTCGACAACGAGGAGAACTACCTGATCAAGAAGCTCTTCACGGCGGCCGGCGCGATCCAGATCGAGAACCAGGCCCGCATTTGACACTCAGCCACCGTCCCCAGTCTGGGGGCCTCGTTCGGGCGCGGTGGCGCGACCCAGCACGTGCAGGACCTGTCGAACTCCGACTGCATTGTCATCCAGGGCTCCAACATGGCCGAGTGCCACCCGGTCGCGTACCAGTGGGTGACGGAGGCGAAGCTCAAGGGTGCGAAGGTCATCCACATCGACCCGCGGTTCACTCGCACGTCGGCGACCGCGGACAGGCACGTCCCGATCCGTGCCGGAAGCGACGTGGTCCTCCTCGGTGCGCTGGTCAACCACATCCTCGGCAACGAGCTGTACTTCAGGGAGTACGTGCTCGCGTACACCAACGCCGCGACGCTCATCAGCGAGGACTTCCGTGACACCGAGGACCTCGACGGGCTGTTCTCCGGCTACGACGCCGAGCTCGGCGCGTACGACCTGACCACGTGGGCGTACGACACCGAGCGCGACTGGGACGGCAGGGTCGGCGAGCCGGGTGACGGGGAGCACGGCGCGGAGAAGGCCGAGCGTGCCGCGGGCGACCGCACCGGCGCTGCGGGCGCGCCGCTCGAGCACGCCAGGGTGCTGCGCGACGAGACGCTCGAGCACCCGCGCACGGTCTTCCAGATCCTCAAGCGGCACTACGCCCGCTACACCCCGGAGATGGTGGCCGACACCTGCGGCATCTCCGTCGACGACTTCCACTACATCGCCGACGCGATCACCCGGAACAGCGGCCGGGACCGCACGACCGCCTGGTGCTACTCCGTGGGCTGGACCCAGCACACCCTGGGCGCCCAGTTCATCCGCACGTCCGCGATCATCCAGCTCCTGCTCGGCAACATGGGCCGCCCGGGCGGAGGGAGCATGGCCTTGCGAGGCCACGCCAGCATCCAGGGGTCGACGGACATCCCGACCCTCTACAACATCCTCCCGGGCTACCTCGCGATGCCGGTTGCGGGGGAGCACGACACCTGGGCGGACTACGTCGACAAGATCGGCAGCAGGGCGCAGAAGGGCTTCTGGGCCGACGCCGATGCCTATGCCGTGAGCCTGATGAAGGCGTGGTGGGGCGATGCCGCGACCGCCGGGAACGACTGGGCCTTCGACTACCTGCCCCGCCTCACCGGGGCGCACGGCACCTACCAGACGGTGATGGACATGCTCGACGACAAGGTCGAGGGCTACTTCCTGCTCGGGCAGAACCCCGCCGTCGGCTCCGCCCACGGCCGCCTGCAGCGTCTCGGTCTCGCGCACCTGAAGTGGCTGGTGGTCCGTGACCTCAACATGGTCGAGTCGGCCACCTTCTGGCAGGACGGCCCGGAGATCGCGACCGGTGAGCTGGAGACCGAGAAGATCGCGACCGAGGTGTTCTTCCTGCCGCCGGCCTCGCACGTCGAGAAGTCCGGCACGTTCACCCAGACCCAGCGGCTGCTGCAGTGGCACCACAAGGCGGTCGAGCCGCCGGGCGACTGCCGCAGCGAGCTGCAGTTCTTCCACGACCTCGGCACCCGCGTCCGCGCCCGCCTCGCCGGCAGCACCGACGAGCGCGACCGGCCCCTGCTCGACCTCACCTGGGACTACCCGGTGGACGAGCACGGCGAGCCCGACGCCGAGGCGGTGCTGCGCGAGATCAACGGCTACCACCTCGCCGGGGGGAGGCAGGGCGAGCTGCTGGACCTCTTCACGGAGATGAGGGCCGACGGCTCGACCAGCGGTGGCTGCTGGATCTACTGCGGCGTCTACGCCGGCGGCGTCAACCGCTCCGCCAACCGTCGCCCGGGGCGAGAGCAGGGCCTCACCGCACCCGACTGGGCCTGGGCCTGGCCGGCGAACCGGCGCATCCTCTACAACCGCGCCTCCGCAGACCCCGAGGGCCGGCCGTGGAGCGACCGCAAGGCCTACGTCTGGTGGGACGAGGGGCAGCAGAGGTGGACCGGCGAGGACGTCCCGGACTTCCCCGCGACGACACCGCCGTCCTACCGGCCCGCTCCGGGCGTCGGCGGCCCGGAGGGGATCGCGGGCGACGACCCGTTCATCATGCAGCCCGACGGCAAGGGGTGGCTGTTCGCGCCGACGGGCATGCTCGACGGCCCGCTGCCCACGCACTACGAGCCGCAGGAGTCCCCGGTCGACAACCCGCTCTACCGGCAGCAGGCGAGCCCGGCCCGCCGGGTCTTCCCCCGCAAGGACAACCTGTGGAGTCCCTCGGCAGGGCTGCCGGGCTCCGAGGTGTACCCCTTCGTGTTCACGACCTACCGCCTCACCGAGCACCACACCGCCGGCGGCATGAGCAGGTGGCTGCCCTACCTCGCCGAGCTGCAGCCGGAGTTCTTCTGCGAGGTCTCGCCCGAGCTCGCCGCCGAGCGGGGGCTGGAGAACGGCGGCTGGGCGACCATCGTCTCGGCGCGCGCCGCCGTCGAGGCCCGGGTCCTCGTCACCGAGCGGATGACACCGCTCGTGATCGGGGGCAGGACGATCCACCAGGTCGGGCTGCCCTACCACTGGGGCGTGGGTCGCGACGCCGTCGTCTCCGGTGACGCAGCCAACGACCTCCTCGGCGTCGCCCTCGACCCGAACGTCCAGATCCAGGAGTCCAAGGCCGGCTCGTGCGACATCCGGCCCGGGCGCCGGCCCCGGGGTGAGGCGCTGTTGCGGCTCGTTGAGGAGTACCAGTCGCGGGCCGGCTCGACCCCGGCGACCGGCAACCAGCTCGAGACACCCGAGGAGGATCCCTGATGGGGTTCTGGAACAACCAGCTGTCCGGCCCCACCGACCCGGCCGCGGACGCCGCGTGGGAGCAGCCCGAGCCGCGCAAGGGCTTCTTCACCGACACCTCGATCTGCATCGGCTGCAAGGCGTGCGAGGTGGCCTGCAAGGAGTGGAACGCCATCCCCGAGGACGGCCTCGGCCTGCTCGGCTCCTCCTACGACAACACCGGCGCCCTCGGCGCGAGCACCTGGCGACACGTGGCCTTCATCGAGCAGACCAGCGAGCGCATCCAGGCGGCGCGCGAGTCCGGCCGGCGACTGGTCGACCTCGGTATGCCGGCGATGCGGCCGAGCGCCCCGGCCCCGCCTCCCGGCGTGAACGGCGACCACGCCGGCCCGGTTGCCGGCGACGGGACGGTCCCCGACGTCCGCTGGCTGATGTCGTCCGACGTCTGCAAGCACTGCACGCACGCAGGCTGCCTCGACGTGTGCCCCACCGGCGCGCTGTTCCGCACCGAGTTCGGCACCGTCGTCGTGCAGGACGACGTCTGCAACGGCTGCGGCTACTGCGTGGCGGCCTGCCCGTTCGGCGTCATCGACAGGCGCCCGGGCGACAGCACGGTCAAGAACGCCGGCGTCGCCCAGAAGTGCACGCTCTGCTACGACCGGCTCGGCGACGGCCAGAGCCCGGCGTGCGCGCAGGCCTGCCCCACGACCTCCATCGCTTTCGGCGACCTCGACGAGCTGCGGGCCACCGCGCGGCGGCGCGTGGAGACGTTGCACGCCAACGGTTTCACCGAGGCACGTCTCTACGGCGCCGACCCCCGCGACGGGGTCGGCGGCACGGGCTCGGTCTTCCTCCTGCTCGACGAGCCCGAGGTCTACGGCCTCCCACCCGACCCGCGCGTGCCGACTGCGGACCTTCCCGACATGTTCCGCAAGGCGGGACTCGCCGGGCTGGCGATGCTCGCGATGGCCGCAGCCTCGTTCCTCGGGAGACGCCGATGACCACCAACCCCTTCGACGCCGACCGCCCCCCGGAGCGCGCCCGCGGGGGCCCACGACGGGGCGGCGGCAACGCCGCGCGACGGCGCCGCCGCGACGAGACGGTCATGGTGCCCGACGTCGAGTTCGAGAGCTACTACGGCCGAGGTGTGGTCAAGGTCCCACCGTGGGGGCACGAGATCCCCGCCTACCTCTTCCTCGGCGGCCTGGCAGCCGGCTCCGGGCTGGTCGGCGCTGGGGGTGCGGCCCGGAACCTGCCCGGGCTCCGGCGCGGGGGGCGCCTCGCCGCCCTCGTTGCCGTGGCCCTCGGTGGGGGCGCGCTCGCCAAGGACCTCGGGCGGCCGGACCGAGCGCTGAACATGATGCGCACCGTCAAGCTCACCTCGCCGATGTCGGTCGGCTCGTGGATCCTCGCCGGTTTCGGAGCCTTCGCGGGCCTGTCGGTCGTCACCGAGGCCGGACGCGCGCTGCCGGACCAGGGCTCCCTCCTGGCGAGGGCGCTGCGCGTCGCGGACCCGCCCGCGGCGGTGGGCTCCGCACTGCTCTCCGCGCCCCTCGCGGCCTACACCGCGGTCCTCCTCTCGGACACCGCCGCTCCCACCTGGCACGAGTCGTACCGCGAGCTCCCGTTCGTCTTCGTCGGCTCCGCGAACGCGGCCGCCGCCGGGCTGGCCCTCGTGCTGAGCCCCGCCGACGAGACCGCCCCGGTGCGGGCCATGGCGGCCAGCGGAGCAGCTCTCGAGCTGGGTGCCTGCGAGCTGCTCAAGCGCCGGATGGACCCCCTCCTCGCCGAGCCGCTGCACGAGGGGCGCGCCGGTCGCCTGCTCCGGGTCAGCGAGGTGCTGACGGCGGCCGGGGCGCTGGGGGCAGCGCTGTTCGGCCGCCACCGGAAGGCCGCGGCCGTCAGCGGACTGGCCCTGATGGCGGGCTCGGCCCTGACCCGCTTCGGCATCTTCGAGGCGGGGATGGAGTCCGCGCGCGACCCGAGGTACACCGTGCAGCCACAGCGGGAGCGGCTGGAGAAGCGCCGAGCAGCAGGGGTCACGGACGACTCCATCACCACCGCGAAGTGACAGCACCCTGCCCTGCCCGCGGCGCCGACAGGGGTAGGCCGTCGTGGAAACCGTTGTCGCACAGCGGTTGTGGTGGGTGAGCGCAGACCTACTCCCGCACGTCGGCCGGTCCCGCCGAGACCGGCAGCCCCGCCTCGATCCAGGCCAGGGCGCCGCCGACCAGGTCCGTCGCGTTCGGCAGGCCGACTTTCTGCAGGGACGCCGCAGCGAGGCTGGAGCTGTACCCCTGGCTGCACACGACGATGACCACCTGCTCGGCGCTGGTCAGCTCCGGGATGCGCCACCGGCCGGTGGGATCGAGCCGCCACTCCAGCACCGTGCGGTCGATGACGACGGCTCCCGGCAGCTCGCCCTGGCGGGCCCGTTGTGCCGCCGTGCGGGTGTCGACGAGCAGGGCGCCGCGGTCGCAGGCCTCGGCGGCCTCGGCCGGGGTGAGCCTGCGCAGCCCTGCCCGGGCGGCGGCGACGAGGTCGTCGACCCCGCTCATCTGACCTCGAGCACCGCACCCCGGCGCGCCACGAGCTCGCCGATGACGGTCGCGCCCGGGACCTCGCCGGCCAGGAGCAGGCCGCCGCTGGTCTGCGCGTCCGCGAGCAGGACGAGCTCGTCCTCCGCGACCTCGGCGGACAGGTGGGGGCGCACCCAGTCCAGGTTGCGCCGGCTCCCGCCCGGGACGAACCCGGCGGCGAGGGACTCGCGGGCCCCCTCCAGGTAGGGCACGGCCGCCGCGTCGACGACCGCGGTCACCCCGGAGGCACGGGCCAGCTTGAACAGGTGACCGAGCAGGCCGAAGCCGGTGACGTCGGTGGCCGCCGAGATGCCCGCGTCCAGGGCCGCACGGGAGGCGTCCGCGTTGAGCCGCGCCATCGACTCGACCGCGTGCTCGAAGACCTCGCCGGTCTGCTTGTGCCGGTTGTTGAGGACGCCGACGCCGAGCGGCTTCGTCAGGCTGAGGGGCAGCCCCGGGCGCGCGGCGTCGTTGCGCAGCAGGCGGTCCGGGTCGCCGATGCCGGTGACCGCCATGCCGTACTTCGGCTCCGGGTCGTCGACGCTGTGGCCTCCCGCGACCGGGCACCCGGCCTGCCGGGCGACGTCCAGCCCGCCGCGCAGCACCTCCTGCGCCAGCTCGCGCGGGAGCGTGTCGCGCGGCCACCCCAGCAGGTTGACCGCGACCACCGGGCGGCCCCCCATCGCGTAGATGTCGGACAGCGCGTTCGCGGCGGCGATGCGCCCCCAGTCGTAGGCGCTGTCGACCACCGGGGTGAAGAAGTCGGCGGTGGCCAGCACCGCCAGGCCACCCTCGACGCGCACGGCGGCCGCGTCGTCGCCGTCGTCGAGCCCCACCACCAGGTCGGGTGAGGGAACTCCCGTGAGCCCGCGCACCATGTCCTCGAGCTCGCCGGGCGGGATCTTGCACGCGCAGCCACCGCCTCGGGCCAGCTGCGTGAGGCGGGGGGCCGTCGTCGTCACCACGCACCGACTGTATGCCGCGTGCGCGCCACGGTCATGCGGCACACGGCGTGCGTGCCCGCGCCCCGGGTTCGACTAGCGTGGGCCGCGGAGGTGTCTGGGTTCCTGGTGGTCCCCCCGGTCTTCAAAACCGGTGAGGCCGAGCATCTCGGTCTGGCGGGTTCGATTCCCGTCCGCCTCCGCCACACGTCCACCCGTGCGGAGGGAGCCGTCGATGTCCGCGACCGACCCGCGGCGACGCATCCCGCGGACCGATGCGCTGCTCGCGCTGCCCGCGTTCGCCGAGGCCGCGGACCGCCACGGGGAGGCCGTCGTCAAGGCGGCCGTGACGCGGGCCCAGGAGCGGGCCCGGGCGGGCGAGATCGCCCCCGAGGAGGTCGCCGCCGCCGCCGCTGCCGGCCTTCCGGCCCGCGCGACCACGCTGCGCCCGGTCATCAACGCCACGGGTGTCGTGGTGCACACCAACATCGGCCGGGCCCCGCTGTCCCGCGCCGCCGTCGAGGCGCTGGCGACGGCCGCCGGGTACGTCGACGTGGAGTACGACGTGGACACCGGTGCCCGCGCACGCCGGGGCCGCGGGACGCTGGCCGCCCTGCGCGAGGCGGTCCCCGACGCCGGCGGGGCCCTCGTCGTCAACAACGGCGCCGCGGCGCTGGTGCTGGCCACGACGGCGCTGGCGGCGGGGCGGGAGGTCGTCGTCAGCCGCGGCGAGATGGTCGAGATCGGCGACGGCTTCCGGCTGCCCGACCTCATCTCCTCGACGGGCGCGCGGCTGCGCGAGGTCGGCACCACGAACCGCACGTCGCTGGCGGACTACGCCGACGCGATCGGCCCGCGGACGGGGTGCGTCCTCAAGGTGCACCCGAGCAACTTCCGCGTCGAGGGTTTCACCTCGGCGCCCGGGCTGGAGGAGCTCGCCACCCTCGGGGTCCCGGTGGTCATGGACATCGGGAGCGGCCTGCTGCGCCCCGACCCGCTCCTGCCCGACGAGCCGGACGCGGCCACCTGCCTGCGTCGGGGAGCCAGCCTGGTCACGGCGAGCGGCGACAAGCTGCTCGGCGGCCCGCAGGCGGGGCTGGTG
Source organism: Pedococcus sp. (assembly GCF_036554925.1). NCBI lineage: Bacteria > Bacillati > Actinomycetota > Actinomycetes > Micrococcales > Intrasporangiaceae > Pedococcus > Pedococcus sp. Next base: position 11,956 of record NZ_DATBMI010000117.1, on the reverse strand, counting down.
CTCGGCGACGCCGACCTCGTGGAGCGGCTGCGCCGTCACCCGCTCGCCCGGGCGCTGCGCGTGGACAAGCTCACCCTCGCCGCCCTCGAGGCGACGCTGCGCGGGCCCGTCCCGCCGGTGGTGTCCTCCCTGCACGCCGACCTGCGCGACCTGCGGCGCCGGACCGAGGCCGTGGCGGCCGCTGTCGGGCGGTCGGTCGTCGACGCGGACGGCGCGGTCGGTGGCGGTGGCGCCCCGGGCCTGCGGCTCCCCGGGTGTGCCGTGGAGCTGCCGGACTGGTGCGCCGAGGTGCTGCGCCGGGGCGACCCGGCCGTGGTCGCCCGGGTCGAGCGCGGCAGGTGCCTCGTCGACCTGCGCTGTGTCCCAGCGGAATCCGACTCGGTGGTGGCCGCCGCGGTCGGTACGGCCCTCGCCTCGAGGGGCTGAGGCGTGCCCGTCGTCGCCACCGCCGGGCACGTCGACCACGGCAAGTCCGCGCTGGTCCGGGCACTGACCGGCCGCGAGCCGGACCGCTGGGAGGAGGAGCGCCGCCGCGGCCTGACGATCGACCTCGGCTTCGCGTGGACGACGCTGGCGTCGGGCCAGCGCCTGGCCTTCGTGGACGTGCCGGGCCATCAGCGGTTCATCGGCAACATGCTCGCCGGACTGGGCCCCGCGCCGGCCGTCGTCTTCGTCGTCGCCGCGGACGAGGGGTGGCGGGCACAGTCGGCCGAGCACCTCGCCGCCATCGACGCGCTCGGCATCGAGCACGGCCTGCTCGTCGTCACCCGCAGCGACCTCGCCGGCCCGGGGCCCGTCCTGGAGGATGCCCGGGGGCGGCTCGCCGGGACCAGCCTGGGCACCTGCGCGGCGGTGGCGGTCTCGGCCCGGACCGGCCAGGGGATGCCGGCCCTCCGGGAGGCGCTCGACGGCCTCGTGGGAGGGCTCCCCGAGCCCGCCGTCGACGCCAGGGTCCGGCTGTGGGTCGACCGCGCGTTCACCGTCCGCGGCAGCGGGACGGTGGTGACCGGGACCCTGGGGGAGGGCACCATCGCGGTGGGCGACGAGCTCGACATCGAGCCGGGCGGCGTGCGGGCCCGGGTCCGCGGGCTGCAGTCCCTCGAGACGGCGCGCGAGGCGGTGGGCCCCGTCTCGCGCGTCGCGGTCAACCTGCGTGGCGTCGGCGCGGACGCCGTCGCGCGCGGGTCGGTGCTGCTCTCGCCCGCGGCGTGGCTGCGCACCTCGACCGTGGACGTGCGCCTGCTCCGGCCCGCCGAGCGGCTGCCCGGCCAGGCGATGCTCCACGTCGGCACGGCCGCCCACGAGGTGCGGGTGCGGCCGCTCGCGGGTGACACCGCCCGGCTGACCCTGTCGCGGCCACTGCCGCTGCAGGCGGGTGACCGCGCCATCCTGCGCGACCCGGGAGCGCGCCGGGTGGTCGCCGGGGTGCTGGTGCTCGATGCCGACCCGCCGCCCCTGGGGCGCCGTGGCGCGGCGGCCGGCCGGGGCCGCGAGCTGGCGACGGCGACCGGCGCCCTCGACCTGGCCGTCGAGGTCCGCCGTCGGGGGGCGATGCGAGTGGCTGACGCGCTCGCCCTGGGGATCTCGGCGCGGGAGGTCGACGCGGTCGCGGGCGGAGCGGATCACCCTCTGCGACAGGGCGACTGGCTCGTCGACCCGCAGGTGTGGGGTCGCTGGGCGACGTTGCTGCGTGACGCCGTGGCCGCCCGCGCGCAGGGGGTGCCACTCGAGCCCACCCTGACGACGGAGGCCGCACGCTCGGCCGCCGGTGTGCCCGACCGGGGGCTGGTGCCGGCGCTGGCGGCAGCCGCCGGGCTCGTCGTCGAGGGCGGCAGGGTCGGGCTGGCCGGGGTGGTGGCGTCCCTGGGCGAGGCGGAGGAGGGGTTGAGGCGCATCGAGCAGCGGCTCGCCACCGACTCGTTCGCCGCGCCGGACCGTCCCGAGCTCGAGGCCTCTGGCCTGGGTGCGCGCGAGGTGGGCGCCGCCGTGCGCGCCGGCCGGCTGCTGCGGCTCGATGACGACGTCCTGCTGCTGCCCTCCGGTCCGGCCCGGGCGATGCGGGTGCTGGCCGGCCTGCCGCAGCCGTTCACCCTGAGCGAGGCGCGCCAGGCGCTCGGGACGACGCGACGGGTGGCCGTGCCGCTGCTCGAGCACCTCGACCACCGGGGCTGGACGAGGCGCGTCGACGCCACCCACCGCGAGGTGGTGCCCTGACTCGAACTTCCACTCGAGCCCTGACTCGAGCCCCACTCCAGCGCACTGCGTCACTGATCCGCCGGACGGATCAGTGGCGCAGCGCCAGCAGGCCTAGAGGTCCCGCGCGCCGAGCCGGTACCCCTGCGGGCTCCACTCGGTGAGCAGGGCGTACCGGTCTCCGCGGATGACCGACCGGCGGTACTCGATGGGCGCCTCGTCGCCCACCTGGCCCAGGCGCTCGATGTCGAGGCAGGCCGCGCCCGGGTCGATCCCGAGCAGCGCGGCCTCGGACTCGGAGGCCACCACCGCGCGGATCCGCTCGTGGCCACCGGTCGGGCGGGTGCCGGCCGTGCGGGCCAGCTCGTCGTAGAGCGCGACGTGGGTGAAGTCGAGGTCGAGCAGTGGCCTCCCCAGCGAGGCCGGGAGCCACGCCTGGTCGTGGGCGAGGGGCTCGCCGCCGGCGAGGCGCACGCGTTCGAGGAAGACCAGGCCCTCGTTCGGGGAGAGGCCGAGCCGATCGGCGACCTCGGGGTCGTGGCGCTCCTCCAGGGCCAGGACCCGGCTGGTCTGCTCGAGTCCCTGAGCCTCCACCTCGCGGAACAACGAGTACAGGCTGCCCAGCGGCTGCTCGATCGCGGTCGTCGCCACTCGGGTGCTGCGGCCACGGTGGGAGTCGACGAGCCCCGCCTCGCGGAGCGGCCGCAACGCCTCCCTGACGGTGTGCCGCGAGACGGAGTACTCCTCGCGCAGCTCGATCTCGCCGGGCAGTCCGGACGCGAACTCCCCGGCCGTCAGCCGGCGCAGCAGGTCCTGGTGGAGCTGGCGCCAGAGGGGGACCGCGCCGCCGCGCTGGAGGCGTCGGTCGCGGTGCTGCTGCGGCGCGGTCATGTCGCTCCTCGAGGTGGGGCCAGCCTCAGGATAGGCACCGCTAGCGCGGCTGCGGTTCACGCGCCTGACGTTCCGACGTCCGCGGTTCCCGCGCCTCCGTGTCAGCCGCGGCGGCCCCCGCGGCCGTCTGCCGGCCCAGCCGCTGGCCGACGAACCCGAGGCCGAGGACGACCGCGGCGACTCCGGCGGCGAGCCCGACCCGTGCCGCCGCCGGCATCGCGGACCACACCGGCTCGGGGATCTCCTGGACCAGGATGAACGCGGCCATCACGAGCACGAACCAGCCGAAGCCACGGCGCAGGTGCTCGGGCTGCACCCGCCCGGCGAGCCGGCCACCCACGAGGGAGCCGGCGATGGCGGCGAGCGTCACCATGGCGGCCAGGCGCCAGTCGAGCTGCACCGAGGAGAGGTACCCGGCGAGCCCGGCCGCGGACTTCATGGCGATGACGAGCAGCGACGTGCCGACGGCGACGGGCATCGACAGCCCGCCCAGCAGCGTCAGCGCGGGAACGACGAGGAAGCCCCCGCCGGCGCCGACGATGCCCGTCACGAGACCGACCACGACGCCGTCGAGCAGGACCCTCTTCACCGGCAGCGTGTCGTGGACCCCGCGGGCGCCGGTCCCGCGTCGGCCGCGCAGCATGGCCACGGCGGTGGCGAGCATCATCAGCGCGAAGGCCACGAGCAGGATGGGGCCGGGGACGAGCTCGGCGAGCCTCCCACCGGCATACGCGCCCACCATCCCGGCCGCGCCGAAGAGCAGGCCGGTCCGCCACTGCACACGACCGGCCCTGGCGTGCGAGACCGCCGCGACGGCGCTGGTGGCGCCGACCACCAGCAGCGAGGTGGCGATGGCCTCCTTGGTCGGGAGGCCCGCCACGTAGACCAGCAGGGGCACGGTCAGGATCGACCCGCCGCCACCGAGCAGGCCCAGGGACAGGCCGACGAGCACGGCGAGGGCGACGGTCAGGAGGGTCATCGTTTCCTCTCGGGACGGGCAGCACCCTCGAGGCGGGGGATACCCCAGGGGGTGTGCGGTTGCACGACGGTAACACAAAAGTCCGGACAACTTGAATGGTCACGATGGGTCCTTATCGCGGGCCGGATCCGGTGCCTAGGCTGGCTCCGTGGGAGGCGTGCGCGCTCTCGACACCGTTGTCGGTCTGGGCCCGGGGGAGCATGGCTCCTGGGGCTACTCGGGTCGCGCCGCACTGCGCTCGGTCTGCGCGGTGTACCTCGCCGAGGGCATGCGCCTCAAGGAGCAGCTGCTGTTCGTCGGTGGGGGCCCGCGCGCGAGCCTGCTCGACGACCTGGCCGACCTGCCCGGGCGTGACGAGCTGCTGGCCACCGGGCAGCTGCTCGTGCACTCCTTCGGCGACCTCGAGACGACCGCGCCACCGGCCGTCGCCGGGGTCAGCTCGCGCCCCCCTGCGGGCACCGTGGCCCCCGCCACGGGGCCACGCCTCCCGGTGGAGTCGCTGCGCAGGCTGGCCGAGGACGCCCTCTCGGGCGGTTTCGGTGGGTTGCGGCTCGCTGCCGACACCACCCGCCTCGTCTCGGAGGCGGGTCTGACCCCCCGGCTCATCGCCTTCGAGCTGGCGGTCGACGCCGTGTACGCCACCCAGCACGCGACGGTGCTCTGCCTCGTGGACCTCGAGCGGGTGGCCGCGCGGGCGCGCGAGGTGAACGCGCTGCACCGCGCGCAGCACACCGGTGGTGCGGAGCCGACGTTCGCGCTGTCGCTCTCGCCCGGGGTGGTCCACCTCGTCGGCGAGATCGACACCACCACGGCGGGCGACCTGGCCAGGGTGCTGGGCGCGTACGGGGACGCGACCTCCGGCCCCCTGGTCGTCGACCTGCTGGAGCTCGAGTTCATCGACGTGGCGGCGACCCGCGTGCTGGCCCTGTTCCAGCGTAAAATGTCGGCTGAAGGGCGCTCGGTGACCTTTGCGGGGGTAGGTCCCGCGGCGGTGAACACACTGCGGGCCTTTGCGCTGAACGGAGAGGTGACGCCATGACGTCCGTGTCCACGGTGGGGGACTGGGCCGGGGATCGCTTGGCGCACGAGGCGTTCGTGTTCGACAGCGACGCGACGGTGCGAGCCCGTGTCCTGCCGTTCGTGGAGGAGGGGCTGGAGCGTGGACAGCCCCTGGTGGTCGTCGCCAGCGACCGCGTCCGGGGCATGCTGGAGGGGGAGTTCGGCTCGGTGGTCGACGAGTTCGCGGTGTTCGCCCCCTCGCAGGGGCACTGGGTCGGAGGCTCGGAGACCCTCGCCAGCTACCAGGACGCCATGACCCCCCTCATCGAGTCGGGCACGCCGTGGAGGCTCGTCGGTGAGCCGACGTGGCTGGCCCTTCCGGGAGGCGACCTCTGGTCCCGCTACGAGGCGGTCGCCAACGACGCCTTCGCCGACTACCCGTACTACAGCCTGTGCCTGCACGACCGGCGTCGGCTCGATCCCGAGGTCATCGCGGCGGCACTGCGCACGCACCCCCTCACGTGGGACGAGGGCCGGGTCGTCCCGTCGCCCCAGTACCAGCCCACCGCGGCCTTCCTGCGCTCCGTCGAGCCGGCCTGGACCCAGGCGCCCGAGGACCGCGCGTCGGTCACGGTGACCCGCGCCGGGGACGCTCGGCACTTCGTGCGCGCAGGCCTGCCGGAGGGCGCCACCGAGGAAGAGGTCGACAGCGTCGTCCTCGCCGTGCACGAGCTCGTCGTCAACGCCATCGTGGCGGCCGGGGCGGCGGAGGTCAGCCAGTGGCGGGACGACGGACTCCAGGTGTGGGAGGTGCGCGACGACGGCCTGGGCATGCACGAGACGGCCGCGGGGTACGCGCCCCCGCCTGCCGAGGGTCCCTCGGGCCGGGGGCTGTGGATCGCGCGCAGCCTCGCCGACGAGGCGACGGTCCGGCCGTACGGCCCCGGCACCGCCGTCCGGCTCTACTTCCACGCCGTGCCGGTCAGGACCTAGTCGGCCGCCGCGGGTGGGTGCGGGCGCGGGCAGGCGCGCAGGAGGGCGGGCGCGGAGACGGGCGGGCGGGCTCGGCTACCCGATCGCCGCCCGCCGGGCCTTCGCATCGTCGGCGGCTGGCCCGCCGGTCACCTCCCGGTAGTCGAGCTCGCGCCCGAGGAAGTCGGCCAGGCGACGGGCCGCCTCCAGCACCAGCGCCCGCTGCTCGTGGTCGAGGCCTGTGGCGAGACGGGTCTCCACGGCCACCGCGTCCTTGCCGACCGTGCGCCGCCACAGGCCGGCGTTGGTCTCGTCGACGATGACGGGCTCCCAGAACGGGTCGACGGCCCCGCCCGTCGGGTGCCCCGGAGCCGCCGGGAAGTTCACCGCGGGATAGGTCAGCACGGCCTCGTCATAGACCGGCAGGAGGTGTGCCGCCCGGCCGGCTGTCGTGCGCCGCGGCAGGGACGGGTCGAACCAGTGGGTGATGCCGTCGATCTCGACCTCCTCGAGCGCGCCCGGCGTCGCGGCCAGGGTCGCTGCGACCCCGGCCCGCGCGTCGGCCTGGGTCACGCTCGCCCAGCGTGCGAGGTCCTTGAGGCTGGCCGGCCCGTGCCCGGCGAAGAAGCGGTGGGCCAGGCGGGCCAGCGCCTCGTCGCGGCCCAGCGCGGGGGCCGGTGGCACCACCTCGTCGAGCAGCGCGTAGCTGTGGTGCACCCCCTTCATGGGCCCGGAGCAGACCAGCCCCTCGAGCTCGGCGAGCAGGAGGAGGTGGCCGAGCTGCTCGCCCGCGCTCGGCAGGCCCGGGCGCTCGCCGAAGGCAGCGCCGATCTCGCGGCGGGTGAGGAAGGCCCGCCCCCTCAGCAGCTCACCGAGCGCGTCGAGCGACCGGGTCACGTGGGCGGGGTCGTCGAGGCCGACCTGGGCGTGGCGGTAGGACATCGCCCGCAGGACGCGAGGAGAGGTGGCCGCGAGGATCCAGCGCACGTCGTCGGGGAGGACGAAGTGCCACGTCGGCCGCAGGATGTGGGTGCGCAGGAAGGCGCCGCGGTCGTACGCGGCCCGCACCGCGGCATACGTCGTGTCCCTGGACCGCAGGCCGAGCGAGAAGAAGGCGTGGTCGCGCTCCTGGCTCTGCACGCACGCGAGCAGGCGCACGACGTCGGCGGCGCGCGGGAGCGGCGCGGCGCTGAGCCGCTGGGTCGCGAGGCGCTGGCGCAGGGTGCGGCGGCGGTCCATGAGCCCATGGTGTCGGAGCGCACCGACGCCGGCAGCCGGACGTGGGGGAGCGGCGCCAGGAGGCGGTGAGCGGTGCCTACCGGCCGCTGTCGGCGTGCGTGGTGCTGGTGGGGTCGGGTGGAGGTGACAGCCGCCCCACGCGCGAGAGCGGCCAGAAGGTCAGCTCGGCCCGGCCCACGATGTTGTCGACGTGCACCATGCCGCTGGTCGCGCCGTGGAGGTGCGCTCGCGAGTCGCCGGAGAGGCTGCGGTAGTCGCCCATGACCCAGACCCGCTCCGCCGGCACGACCACGTCGAACGGCATGTCGCTCGGGCGCTCCCCGTCCGCGAGGTAGACCTCGTCGAGGGGGGTGCCGTTGACGGTGATGCGGCCGCTCGCGTCACAGCAGCGGACGTGGTCGCCGGGAAGGCCGACGACCCGCTTGACGTAGTTGCGCTCGCCGAGGTTGATCCCCACGAGCGAGACGAATCCGGCGGTGAGCCGGGGCACCAGCCCCTCGGCCTGGTGCGGGCTGAGGGTGGCCGACGCGAAGCCACGGGTCCCGTCGAAGACGATGACGTCGCCGCGCCTGAGGTCGTCGTCCTCGACGGTGCGGTTGACGAGGATCCGGTCGCCGGGGGCGATGGTCGGCTGCATCGACGTCGACGGGACCATGTAGGACTGGAACAGGAAGCCGCGGACCACCACCAGCCCGAGCACCCCCAGCAGGAGGATGGCCAGCGTCCGCCGGGGCCAGCCTCCACCCCTCGCCGAAGCGTGCTCTCCCTGAGTCGCATCGACCGTGTGGGTGTCCAGCGGGGGCGCGGTCGTCATCCTCATCAGAATATGCGTATTGGCGCAAGCGTGACCAATGGGTCTACGCCAATCGGACGAGAGCGGCGAACCGGGAGTGTGCCGTGGGGTTCGCGTGGCAGGAGTGGTGACACCTCGTCCCCGGGCGGGCCCTGTGCGACGCTGCGGGGGGAGTGTCCCGGCTCCTCCGGACGAGAGGCCCACCATGGCTGACTACGGGCACGACCTGCTGTTCGGCACCTTCATCACGCCCACCTCCCGTGCGCCGCAGCGGCCCGTCGAGCTGGCCGTCGCGACCGAGCGCGCGGGCCTGGACCTCGCCACCTTCCAGGACCACCCCTACCAGCCGGCGTTCCTCGACACCTGGACCCTGATGTCGTATGCCGCGGCGCGCACCTCGCGCGTCCACCTCTCGGCGAACGTGGTGAACCTGCCGCTCCGCCCGCCGGCGGTGCTCGCGCGGTCGGTGGCGAGCCTGGACCTGCTCAGCGGAGGACGGGTGGTACTCGCGCTGGGGGCGGGGAGCTTCTGGGACGCCATCGAGGCCATGGGTGCCCCGCGGCTGACCGCGGGGGAGTCCGTCGAGGCCCTCGGGGAGGCCATCGCGGTGATCCGGGCGCTGTGGGACACGCAGACCCGGGAGGTGGTGCGAGTCGAGGGCAGGCACCACCGGGCCGTGGGGGCCAAGCGTGGCCCGGCGCCGGCGCACGAGGTGCCGATCTGGGTCGGTGCCACCGGGCCGCGGATGCTGCGCCTCATCGGGCGGGTGGCCGACGGGTGGCTGCCGAGCCTGGGCTATCTCGGCGGCCGCGAGCGCCTGGCCGAGCTGAACGCGGTCATCGACGAGAGCGCGCAGGCAGCCGCGCGCGAGCCGTCGGCGGTGCGGCGGCTGCTCAACATCGGGCCCGGCGATGCCGACCCCGCGTTCCTGGCCGACCTGGCGCTCGCCGACGGCGTCTCGGCGTTCATCCTCGCCAGCGACGACGCCCACGAGATCGAGCGCTATGGCCAGGAGGTCGCGCCGCAGGTCCGCGAGCTGGTCGCCCTCGGGCGGGGCGGGGTTCCCTGACGCGGTCGGGTTTCCGGATGCCGGATGCGGCAGGGCAACGGCGAGGGGTGGCACAGCGGTCACGAGCCCCCGCGGCCGTCCGCTGTGCCACTCCCTCGCCTGCCCCGTGCCCCTGCCCGCGCCCCGCGAGTGGTCTGGTCAGGCGTGCTGGTCCGGCATGCTGGTCAGGCGTGCTGGTCAGGTGTGCTGGTCAGGCTTCGAGGGGTTCGCCCTCGAAGGTGCCCTTGACCCCGCCGACCTCGTTGCCGTCCGAGTCGTAGGCCGTCACCTCGAAGCGTCCGGAGACCTTGCCGTTCTTGAGCCTGCCCCAGGCCTCGATCTTCACGGAGGTGTCGTCGGCGGGGTAGCCGACCCAGGACGTGAGCTTGAACTTGTCGTCGCCCTTGTCCTCCCAGGAGCCGGTGCCGACCCCGCCGGCGGGGCGGACGTCGTTGCCGACGAAGACGCCGTCGGCGATGAAGCTGGCGACCGAGAGCCCGGTGTCGCCGTTCTCGTCCTCGTGGTGGATCAGCCAGCTGCCGAGCAGGTCGCTGCTGCTGGCCGACGCGGACCCGACACCCGCCCCGGCCACCAGCACGCTGCCGGCGGCCACGCCTGCAGCGGCACGGACGGCCTGACGTCGGTTGATGGTGACTGCGCTCATGGAGAAGCTCCTCGTGGTTCTGCAGGGAATGGTCCTGCAGGGATGGAATGCGGTGTGGCTGGCGCGAGATGCCCAGGCTCAGCGCGGCTCGGGCTCAGCGCGGTGGGCCGGGGTCAGGCTTCGAGTGGCTCACCCCAGAAGGTGCCCTCGAGCGTGCCCGCCTCGTTGCCGTCGGAGTCGTAGAAGGTGACCTTGAACTTGCCGGAGAGCTTGTCGTCCTTGAGCTTGCCCCAGACCTCGAGCATCCCGGACGTGTCGTCGGCGGAGTTGCTGTTCCAGGCCGTCGCCTTGAACCTGTCGTCTCCCTTGTCCTCCCAGGACCCGGTGCCGATCGAGCCGGCCGGGCGGACCTCGTTGGTGATGAAGATGCCGTTGTCGACGATGCTGGCCACGGCCAGGCCCTTGTTGCCGTCCATGTCCTCGTAGTGGATCAGCCAGCTGCCCAGGAAGCTGCCGCTGCCGGCGGCAGCCGAGCCGACTCCTGCGCCGGCCACCAGCAGCCCACCGGCTGCGACCCCGGCCGCCGCGCGGACGGCCTGGCGGCGGTTGATCGTCAGTTCGCTCATGAGAACCTCCTCGCGGTGTGGTTCCCCTGCCGTCCGCCATGCTCGCCCTGTTGACGGAGGTGAGACACCCCCATGTGTCCTACGCCATCGAGAGGCCTCCGGGCCCAGCCACGCATCGCCGGACGCCTCCGATGAGTCCGCGGGACCCGCGGGGTCTGCCACCGTGGAGCACAAGCGAGCGCAGGAGGCAGGTGGCGTCATGGGAGACGTGCTGGCGGGGATCACGACATCGGTCGACGGGTACGTCGTCGGCCCCGACGACGGGCCCGGGCGCGGCCTCGGGATCGGCGGGGAACGCCTGCACTACTGGGTGTTCGGCGGGCCGTGGAGCTACGAGCACGAGCCGACCGGGCAGATGGAGCCCGAGGACCAGGCCTGGATGGACGAGGCGATGACGTCGATGGGGGCCGTGGTCGCGGGCCGCGGGACCTACGAGGCCGCGGATCACTGGGGCGACCAGAACCCGTGGGGCCTGCCGTTCTTCATCGTCACGCACCGCCCGGGCGAGCAGCCCGAGGGAGACGCCTTCGCCTTCGTCGAGGGCGTCGAGGAGGCGGTGCGGCAGGCCCGGGAGGCCGCGGGGGAGAAGAACGTCCACGTCATGGGCGGAGCGGACGTGATCCGCCAGGCGCTCGCCGCCGGGCTCGTCGACCGGCTGAGCATCATCGTGGCGCCGGTCATCCTCGGCGGCGGGAAGCGGCTGTTCGACGGTTTCGAGCACGACATGGACCTCGAGCACCTCGGCGTGCGGCAGTCCCGCTTCGCCACGTTCATCGACTACCGGGTCGTGAAGAAGTGACCGGCTCCTGCGGTGTCGAGCCAGTGCCCCGCTGAGCGTCGGTCTGCCGCATGGTTGCCCCCACCGTCTCGCCGTCGACACGCTGGGAAAGGGTCCTTGGAGAGCACTCCAGGGGCCGTTTCCCAGCGTGTCGACGCTGCAGAGGGGCGTCAGGTGAGGTCGCGGCGCATGGTGAGCCGCGGCATACCGCTGGCCACCGCGTCGGTGGTGCCGACGACGCGGAAGCCGGCCTTGTCGAACATCGCCTTCGTGCCGACGAACGCCATGGTGAGGTCCATCCGGCCCTGCGGGTCGACCGGGTGGGCCTCGACGGCGGGCGCGCCGTGGGACGCGGCATACGCCACGGCCCCCTCGATCAGGTGCCCGGTGACGCCGCGCCTGCGGAAGCCCGACCGCACCACGACGCACACGATGCTCCACACCGGCACGTCGTCGGTGGGCGGCATGAGCTTCGAGCGGGCCAGCCGGGTGATCTCGGCGCGCGGGCCGATGTTGCACCAGCCGACCGGGTCGCCGTCGAGGTAGGTGACGACCCCGGGCGGGTGCTCGCGCTCGCACAGCGCCCGCATCGCCCGCTCGCGCGAGTCGGGGCCGGTGCCGCCGAGCTCGGTGATCTCCGCGGCCTGGAGGCGGTGGGAGAGGCACCAGCAGTGGTTCGCCCGCCGGCTCCGGTTGATGACGTCGGCGAAGTCCTCAAACCGGTCGGGCGTGACCGGATGGGTCTCCCACGTCGACTCGGACGGCGGTGCGGCGGAGGCTGTCATGGTCACAGCGAACCACCACGCGCCGACACCGTCAGGCCGGTGCCGGTGG
>NZ_DATBMI010000092.1:0-6288 GCF_036554925.1 Pedococcus sp. | reverse complement strand
CCGTGGATGCGGCCGGTGGAGCCGCCGACGTGGAGGCTCTTGCCGGTGTCCTCCTCCATGTGCGCGCGCTCGATCTCGACGCGGTACGTCGTGCCGTCCTCGAGCTCGACGTCGAGATGGCCGTTGAAGGCGATGGGCTCGTCGTACTGCGAGGTCTGGAAGTTCTTCGGCATGTCCGGGTAGAAGTAGTTCTTCCGGGCGAAGCGGCACCACTCGGCGATCTCACAGTTGAGCGCCAGCCCGATGCGGATCGCCGACTCCACGGCCTTCTCGTTGACGACGGGCAGGGCGCCGGGCAGGCCGAGGCAGACCGGGCAGACCTGGGTGTTCGGCTCGGCGCCGAACCCCGTGGCGCAGCCGCAGAACATCTTGGTGTGGGTGTTGAGCTCGACGTGGACCTCGAGGCCCATCACGGGGTCGAACCTCTCGACGGCGTCGTCGAAGGCCAGTACGGCTTCGGTGGTGGCGGTGCTCATGCCGCTCACGCTCCCTTCGCGGTCAGGTCGGGTGCCTGGGCCAGCAGGTGCCCGCCCCAGCGGTCGGTCAGCAGCTTCTCGAGGACGGCGCCCACTCCGTAGAGCCGGGCGTCCTCGGTGGCCGGGGCCAGGATCTGGACGCCGGTCGGCAGGCCGTCCTCCTCGGCCAGGCCGGAGGGCAGGGACATCCCCGGGACGCCGGCGAGGTTGGCCGGGATGGTCGCGATGTCGTTGAGGTACATCGCCATCGGGTCGTCGAGCTTCTCGCCGAGCTTGAACGCCGTGGTCGGCGCGGTCGGGCTGAGCAGCACGTCGGCCTTCGCGAACGCGGCCTCGAAGTCTCTCGAGATCAGCGTGCGGACCTTCTGCGCCTGCCCGTAGTAGGCGTCGTAGTAGCCGGAGGAGAGGGCGTAGGTGCCGAGGATGATGCGGCGCTTGACCTCGTCACCGAAGCCGGCGTCGCGGGTGGCGGCCATGACCTGCTCGGCGCTCGGGTCGTCGACGCCCTCCGGCAGCACCCGCAGGCCGTAGCGCATGGCGTCGAACTTGGCGAGGTTCGAGGACGCCTCGCTGGGCAGGATGAGGTAGTACGCGGCGAGCGCGTAGTCGAAGCTGGGGCAGGAGACCTCGACGACCTCGGCCCCGGCGTCGACGAGCAGCTGCACGGACTCCTCGAAGCGGGTGCGGACGCCGGCCTGGTAGCCCTCGCCGCCGAGCTCCTTGACGACGCCGATGCGCATGCCCTTGACGTCGCCGCGGCGCGCGGCCTCGACGACGGGGGGCGCGGGGGCGTTGATGGACGTCGAGTCCAGCGGGTCGTGCCCGCCGATCACCGAGTGCAGCAGGGCGGCGTCCAGGACGGTGCGAGAGCAGGGCCCCGCCTGGTCGAGGCTGGAGGCCAGCGCGACGAGGCCGTAGCGCGAGACACCACCGTAGGTCGGCTTGGTGCCGACGGTGCCGGTGACCGCGGCGGGCTGGCGGATCGAGCCGCCGGTGTCGGTGCCGATGGCCCAGGGCGCCTCGAACGCAGCCACCGCGGCGGACGAGCCGCCGCCGGAGCCGCCGGGGATGCGCTCGAGGTCCCAGGGGTTGCGGGTGGGGCCGTAGGCGGAGTGCTCGGTCGAGGAGCCCATCGCGAACTCGTCCATGTTGGTCTTGCCGAGGATCGGCATGCCAGCCGCGCGCAGCCTGGTGACCAGGGTGGCGTCGTAGGGAGGGACCCAGCCCTCGAGGATCCTCGAGCCGCAGGTGGTCGGGATGCCCTTGGTCGCCATCACGTCCTTCACGGCGATCGGGACCCCGGCCATGACCGGGAGCTCCTCCCCCGCGGCGCGGCGCTCGTCGATGTCGCGGGCGGAGGCGAGGGCGCCATCGGCGTCGACGTGGAGGAAGGCGTGGACCTGGCCGTCGACCGCCGCGATGCGGTCGAGGTGCGCCTGGGTGACCTCCACGGCGCTGATCTCTTTGCGCCCGAGGGCGTCGGCGATCTCGGCCGCGCTGGCGCGGGTGATGTCGGTGTTCACAGCGGGAGGAGTCCTTCGGTCAGTCTTCGGCGAGGATGCGGGGCACGGAGAAGCGCTGCAGCTCCGAGGCGGGGGCGCCGGCGAGTGCCTCGTCGGCGCTGAGCGAGGGACGCACCTCGTCGGGGCGGGTCACGTTGGTCAGTGGCATGGGGTGCGACATCGGCGGGATGTCGTCGGCCGCCACCTCCTGGACCTTGGCCACGGACTCGAGGATGACGCCGAGCTCGCCGACCATCTTGTCGAGCTCGGCGTCGGAGAGGTCGATGCGGGCGAGGCCGGCGAGGTGCGCGACGTCGTCCCTGGACAGTGAGGACATGCCGGCCAGTCTATGGGCTGGGGGTCGGGGCCTTTGGTCGCGGTCGTCCCGCCACCCTGCTCGCCACGGGGGCGGTCGTCGGTGTGGTCAACGGCTCATTCCTGGCCCGCCTGCTCGCCCCTAGGCTGCGGGCATGAGCGCTGTCCCCTCCCACCTGTTCACCGCCATCGACCACGTCGGCGTCGCCGTGGCCGACCTCGACGAGGCCATCGCGTTCTACCGCGACACCTACGGCATGACCCTCGCCCACGAGGAGGTCAACGAGGAGCAGGGCGTGCGCGAGGCGATGATGGCCGTCGGCGACTCCGGCTCGCACATCCAGCTGCTCGCGCCGCTCTCCCCCGAGTCGACGATCGCGAAGTTCCTCGACCGCTCCGGGCCGGGCATCCAGCAGATGGCGTACCGGGTCGAGGACCTCGATGCCGTGAGCGCCACCCTTCGCGAGCGCGGGCTGCGCCTGCTCTACCCCGAGGCCCGGCGCGGCACGTCGGACTCGCGCATCAACTTCATCCACCCCAAGGACGCCGGCGGCATCCTCGTCGAGCTCGTCGAGCCGGCCACGGGGCCCGCCCACTAGCTGTACCGACCGACCTCTCCGGCCGGTGCAGCCAGCCGCCCTCAGTCCTGCGCGTCGAGCTCCTCGACCGTCAGCACGACCAGCGCAGCGGTCCAGGCCAGCGGCGCGGGTCCGGCCGGCCGCCCTGACGCGGTGACCTTCTCGGGCAGGCTCCCCCAGGTCGTGCGGTGCGCGTCGAGCCAGTCGAGCCACCGTTCCGCGGTGTGGTCGCGCCCCGAGGCGGCAGCGGTCAGCGCCACCAGGGCGGTCTCCGGAGACCACGAGACTCCGTCGCGCTTCCAGGCCACGCCGGGGGCGAGGCCTCCGGCGGGGCGTCGCGCCTGGCGCTGGTAGGCCTCCCACGCCGCGACCACCGCCGGCGTCTCGGGCGAGAACGGTGGCATGAGCATCGTCACGGCCGCGTCCAGGCCGCCCCGACGGCCGAAGCGCTCGAAGTCGGGCGCGAAACCAGCCCTCACCCGGGCCTCGAGCCGGGTGGCGGCGGCACCCGCCCGCATCGACGCGAGCGGCTCTCCCAGGGCGGCGTACACCCGCGCGCTCGAGCGCAGCCCGGCCAACAGCGGGGCAGCGGTCCCGAGCGAGGTGGCTCCGACGGGGACCTCCCAGTAGTCGGGCGAGGGCGGCGGCAGCACGGCTCCGTCGTCCGTCAGGCGCAGGACGAGGTCGGTGCAGCGGTCGAGCAGCTCCCGCAGCTCCGGGTCCAGCCCGACCGGCCCGGGCTGCATCTCCACCGCGCCGAGCGCCCAGAGCGCCCACCCCGCCCCGTCGGACTGCGCCTCGCGGTCGTCCGGGGTCCCGACGCCGGAGAGGTGGTAGCGCGCCTCGAACCCGACCTGGCGGTCGAACGAGAGCCTGGACAGGAAGCGGAGGATGCGCAGCGCGTCCTCGCGGTGCCCCGCCCTGGCCAGGGCCACAGCCGCGAAGGCGCTGTCGCGCGGCCACGCGTAGCTCCAGCGGTCAGCGGCGCCGGCCCGCACCGCCCCGTTGGGCTCGGTCAGCCGGTGCAGGTCGAGCAGGGCCGCGCTGGTCATGTCCTCCCACCGTGTCCCTGCGCCCGGGACCGTACCGGAGCCGAGCCAGGCCACCTCGTCCTCGCTGGGCGCGCCGGTCGGCGAGGCGTCGGGACCTGCCCAGCCCGCCTGGGTGATGAGGATGGGGTCGGGGGCGGGTGGCCGGGGCCAGGCAGCGAAGCCCCAGGCCAGGCCAGCCACCAACGGCACGGTGGCAAGGGCGACCCAGCGCCGGGCCGCCCAGCCGCGGGCCCAGCGGCGCCGACCGCCCCCCGGCGGCCCCCCGGTGCCCTGGAGCCCCTCCCCCCTGCGACGTCGCATGCCGTGATGATGCCAAACGGAGGCGGTCGCGTGCGGGCGTTGTGAGCAGGGCTGCCGGCACGATGGCGCCAGAGCGGGGCTGTGGCCCCGCCCCGTGAGCCAGGTCACCGCGTGACCGCTGTCTCAGTCCGTGCCCAGACCCCTTGTGCCGCACTAGGTTCGCCCCATCGACTGCCCCCGCTCGACCGAGGCTGAGGAGTTCCACCGATGCAGCAGATCCGCGACGCCATCCTCTCCGGTGACCGCACCGAGGAGACGTATGCCGGGTTGGCCGTTCCGCAGCAGTACCGCGCCGTGACCGTGCACAAGGACGAGGTCGGGATCTTCGAGGGCCTCCCCAGCCGCGAGAAGGACCCGCGCCGCTCGCTGCACGTCGACGAGGTGCCGGTGCCGGAGCTCGCCCCCGGCGAGGCGCTCGTCGCGGTGATGGCCAGTGCGATCAACTACAACACGGTCTGGACCTCGATCTTCGAGCCGGTGTCGACGTTCGGCTTCCTCGAGCGCTACGGCCGGACCTCCGACTACGCCAAGCGGCACGACCTGCCCTACCACGTCGTCGGGTCCGACCTGGCCGGCGTCGTGCTGCGCACGGGTCCCGGGGTGCACAAGTGGAAGCCGGGCCAGGAGGTCGTCGCCCACTGCCTCTCGGTCGAGCTGGAGAGCGCCGACGGCCACAACGACACGATGCTCGACCCGGAGCAGCGGATCTGGGGCTTCGAGACCAACTTCGGCGGCCTCGCCGAGCTGGCCGTCGTCAAGACCAACCAGCTCATGCCCAAGCCGTCGCACCTGACCTGGGAGGAGGCCGCATCACCCGGGCTGGTGAACAGCACGGCATACCGCCAGCTCATCTCGCGCAACGGCGCGGGCATGAAGCTCGGTGACACCGTGCTCATCTGGGGCGCCTCCGGCGGCCTCGGCTCCTACGCCACGCAGATGGCGCTGGCCGGCGGCGCGACCCCGGTGTGCGTCGTCTCCTCCCCCGAAAAGGCGGAGATCTGCCGGTCGATGGGCGCCGAGCTGGTGATCGACCGCAATGCCGAGGGCTACAGGTTCTGGAAGGACGAGACCACCCAGGACCCGAAGGAGTGGAAGCGGCTCGGCGCCCGCATCCGCGAGCTCACCGGCGGCAAGGACGTCGACGTCGTGTTCGAGCACCCGGGTCGGGAGACCTTCGGCGCCTCGGTCTACGTCGCGCGCAAAGGCGGAACCATCGTCACCTGCGCCTCGACGAGCGGCTACATGCACGAGTACGACAACCGCTACCTGTGGATGAGCCTCAAGCGGGTCATCGGCAGCCACTTCGCGAACTACCGCGAGGCGTGGGAGGCCAACGACCTCATCAACCGGGGCCTGATCCACCCGACCCTCTCCAAGACCTACACCATGGAGGACGTCGGCCAGGCGGCCTACGACGTCCACCAGAACCTGCACCAGGGGAAGGTGGGCGTGCTCACGCTCGCGCCCGAGGAGGGCCTCGGCGTCTCCGACGAGGCGAAGCGGGCGACGCACGTGCAGGCGATCAACCGCTTCCGCAACGCCTGAGCGGGTCCATCGTGATCCCCTGACCTCCCGTGGCCTAGGCTCGCCGCGGGAGGTCAGTGCATGTTCGATCGGTGGAGAGAGTTCCGGCGCAGACAGCGTGCGGCGCTCCGGGCCAGCAACCGTCCCTCGGCAGAGCTCGAGGCCGAGCGAGCCGTGCCGTCCGGGGCGGCCCCGGGTCCCTCGCAGGGGGAACAGGCCGCAGAGGGCGACCTGCTCACGAGCGTCCTCCCGCCGACCGAGGGGGCGACCCAGGTCAGCAGCGGCCACGACGGCGCACCGCTGGCCACCGAGGACCGCGAGGCGCCCGCCGGCCAGCGGTTCGGCCGGGCGGGGCGGCCGCTGAACCGCCAGTCGCCGTTCTACGTCGGCTTCGTCGGCGCGCTCGGGGTGCTGGTCGCCCTCGGGCTCTGGCACACCCTCGGCCGCCTGACCGCGGTCATCACCCTCCTGGTGGTCTCGCTCTTCCTGACCCTTGCCATCAACCCCCTGGTGGAGTCGCTGACGAACCGCGGGATCAACC
>NZ_DATBMI010000086.1:0-41051 GCF_036554925.1 Pedococcus sp. | reverse complement strand
GGGCCCCGCGGCGTTGTGGCAGGGCGTCTCCGCCGACGCAGCCTTCGCCACAGTCGCGGCCTGGGGCGCCGCTGGCCTGGCCTTGGCTGTGACCGCCCGCGCCCTCCACGGGCAGGTGGGCTGGGCCGCCCTGTCGGGTCTGCTGCTGGCGGCCTGTGTCTTCCTGTCCTACGGCCTGGTGCTCCTCGCGCTGCTCGCTGGAGGCGTGCTGCTGGCCGCCCGCCGCTGGCGACCTCTGCCCGTCGTGGTCCCTGTGGGGCTGGCCGCGGGGTTGGGCGTCGTGGCGGTGTTCGCCGGGCTGGGCTTCGCGTGGTGGGAGGCCTTTCCGGTTCTGCGAGAGCGCTACTGGGCCGGGATCGCCAGTCAGCGCCCCGAGGCGTACTGGCTGTGGGGCAACATCGCTGCCCTGGTGCTGTGCGCCGGTCCAGCGGTCGCGGCCTCCGTGCCCGCCGCGCTCTCGGCGTACCGGCAGCCACGGCGACCCGCCGGCCTCGGGCGCCTGCTGCCACCAGCCGACGGAGGTGCCGTGCCCGTCCTCGTCACGTCGGCCGTGGCCATGGTCGTCGTCGCCGACCTCTCGCTGATGAGCAAGGCCGAGGTGGAGCGGATCTGGTTGCCGTTCGTGCCGTGGCTGGTCCTGGCAGTGGCCGCGCTCCCCCCTGGCTGGCGCCGCGGTGCGCTGGCGGCCCAGGCGGGGTCAGCGCTGGCCCTGCAGCACCTGCTCTGGACGCCCTGGTGACGCCCCCCTCACCCCCGAAGCGGGTCGGTCGCGAAGCGCGCGAGCCCCTCGTCCGGGTGTACCGAGGCGGAGAACCCCAGCTCGGCACGGGCCCGGGCCGGCGAGGCGACGACATGACGCACGTCGCCGGGGCGGTACTCGCCGGTCACGACGGGGCGCAGGCGTGGGGCCAGCCCGGCCGTGATGCGCTGGGCGACGCCGAGGAGGCTCACCGGCTCCCCCGAACAGATGTTGTATGCCGTGTGGCCGCCGCCCGGCGCGCGGTCACCCACCTCCTCGAGGGCCGCCACGTTCGCCGCGGCGACGTCGGACACGTGGATGAAGTCGCGCAGCTGGGCACCGTCCTCGAAGACCGACGGCGCCCGGCCGGCCTCGAGGGCCGATCGGAAGATGGCCGCCACACCCGCGTAGGACGTGTCACGGGGCATGCCCGGCCCGTAGACGTTGTGGTACCGCAGGGACACGGCCACGCTGCCCGACTGACGGGCCCAGGCTGCGGCGTAGTGCTCCTGGGCGACCTTGCTGGCGGCATAGGCGCTCCGTGGGTCGAGGGGGGCGTCCTCCTCGACCGCAAGCCACTGCAGAGGGCGGCTGCACCACGGGCAGTCGTGGTCGAACCGTCCCCGCGCGAGGGCGTCCGGGTCCCGGGGCCGCGCGGGTTGTGGTCCGTGCGTCGCGCAGGCGTACCGGCCCTCGCCGTACACCACCATGGACGAGGCCTGGACGAGCCGGCGCACGCCGGCAGCGTGCATCGCCGCCAGGAGGGAGGCCGTCCCGAGGTCGTTGTGCGCGGCATACAGCGGGAGGTCTGCGGGACTCACGCCGGCGCCGACCATGGCGGCCAGGTGGCACACCACGTCGACGCCTCGCAGCAGGTGGCCCCAGTCGGCGGCGTCGCGAACGTCCCTGACCACGATGCCGGGCGGGGTCGGTGCCCCGGCCCGGTGCGCGAGGGGCAGCAGCACGTCGACCCCCACGACCTCATGGCCCCGCCCGGCCAGCGACGCCGCAGTGACGGACCCGATGAAGCCGGCAGCGCCGGTCAGCAGCACCCTCATGCCGCGAGTCTGGCGCGGCCCGCGTCGACGAACCACCACTGGAGCACCTCCTGGGGGGCTCTGTCACGAATCGGTAAGACTCGTCGCATCTGCCTACTGCAAACCGCGGGTGGCCCCCGCATGGCTTCACCATTTCGGGCGAGGTACGTGCCGGGGCGGTGCTGCAGGGTGGTGGCTGGTGGGCTCGGGTTCAACGCCTGGGATCGGACGAGTCGGGAGGCACGATGATGCGACGGCGATGGGCGGTAGCAGCACTGTTGGCGGCACTGGTCGGCTCGGTGGTGAGCGTGGCGAGTGGGACCAGCGCGGTTGCGGTCAGCGACCCGGTGGTCATGGCTGCGGGCGACATCGCGTGTGCCCCGGGCAGCTCGCGCGGGCGCAAGTGCCGCGACGACCTGACAGCCGAGCTGCTCGCGGACGCCACCCACGTGGTCACGGTGGGCGACAACCAGTACAACTGCGGCCAGCTGAGCGCCTTCCAGAACGCCTACGACAAGACGTGGGGCCAGTGGTGGGACAAGACCTACCCCGTGGTCGGTGAGGACGACTACTCCGGTGGTGGCTGCTCGACACCCGGCGCGGAGGGCTTCTTCACGTACTTCGGCGAGAGGAACGGCCAGCCGGCACGCCACCAGCAGGGCTCCTGCACCAAGTCCTGCCAGGGTTGGTACAGCTACGACATCGGCGACAACTGGCACGTCGTCGCGCTCAACACCAACTGCACAGGCACCGGCGTGGGAGGGTGCAGCGCCTCCAGCCCGCAGGTGAAGTGGCTGAAGGCCGACCTGGCAGACAACAGCAAGAGCTGCGTGCTCGCCGTGATGCACCGGCCCTACTGGGCGAACGGCAACACCGTCAACAAGTACAAGGCCATCGTCGAGGCCCTCTACGCCGGTGACGTGGACGTGCTGCTCACGGGCAACAGCCACCTCTACGCGCGGTACGCGCAGCAGACCCCCAGCAGCAAGGTCGACACCCAGAACGGCATCCGCGCCTTCATCGTCGGCATGGGCGGCAAGAGCCACTCCAAGCTGGCGTCCCCGCGCCTGCCCAACTTCCAGGCCGGGAACGACACCGCGTTCGGCGTGCTGGCCCTGACGCTGCACCCCGACAGCTACGACTGGGAGTTCAAGCAGGCCTACCCGGTCACCTCCAACCCGTACACCGACACCGGCACGACCTCCTGCCACTGACGGACGCCACTGACGGACGCCACTGACCGGGCCACTGACCGGGCCACTCCGAGGCCATGACCGGCCACCGCCGACCCAGCTCCCCCGACCGGGGGGCTGGGTCGACGGCGGGCCGGCCGGAACGGGCCACGCCCGGCGACCTCGTGGTCCTCGTCAGCGACACCGGCCCGGCGCCGATGAACATCGGGGCGGTCCTGGTGCTCGACGACGCCGAAGGACTCGACCTCCCCACCCTGGCCGCCGTGCTCGGTCCGCGCGTCACGCGGGTACCCCGGCTGCGCCAGCGGCTCGTGCAGGCACCGCCCCTGTGCGGTCGCCCGGTCTGGCAGGACGACCCGGCCTTCACCCTCGCGGCACACCTGGAGCACGCAGACGTCTCAGACGCAGACCCGTCACACGCGGGTACCGAGGAGTCGGGAGGCCGCGACGCACTGCTCGGCCTGGCCGCAGACGCGTTCTGCCGCCACCTGCCCCGCGACCGGCCGCTGTGGTCGCTCCTGCTCGTGACCGGCCTGTCGGGACGACAGGCGGCCCTGGTGATCGTGCTCCACCACGTCGTCGCCGACGGCATCGGGGGCCTGGCCGTCCTCGCGGCCCTGGCCGACGCCCCGGCGACGGGCAGCCTGACAGACACCCGTGCGGCGGGCGGCGCGGCCGACACCCCTGCGCGGGAGGCATTCCCGCGCCCGCCAGCCACCCGGCGCGAGCTCGCGGCGGACGCCCTGCGCGGACGGCTGACGACAGCGCGCGGGCTGTGGCCCGCGCTGCGCAGGGCCCTGGGCGGGCTGCGTGAGCTGGGGGTGGGGGCAGGCCGTCCCGTCTTCGCCGGACGCACCTCACTGAACCGGCCGACCGGCGCGCGGCGTCGCCTGACGGCGGTCACCCTGGAACGCGGACGGCTCGTCGATGCGGCTCACCGGCGGGAGTGCACGGTCAACGACCTGCTGCTCGCAGCGGCCTCGGGCGCGATGGCCAGCACCCTCCGCCGGCGCGGCGACGACCTGCGCACCCTGATCGTCTCGGTGCCGGTGGCCGCTGCGCCGGGGGCCGGCGGCCCCGACGAGACCCGCACCGGAGCCGGCAACCGCACCGGGGTACGCCCCATCGCCATACCGATGGACCCGGACCCCCGGGCCCGGCTGCGGGCGGTCGCCGCGTGGTCACGGCAGTGGCAGGCCGCCGAGCGGGCCCAGTCGGCCGCACCCCTGTCGCTCGCCTTCCGCGGCCTCGGCCGGCTCGGGCTGCTCGGGCCGCTCCTCGCCCACCAGCGGCTCGTGCACACCTTCCTGTCCAACGTCCGAGGACCCGTCGAGCCCCTCACCCTGGCCGGGCTGCGGGTCGCCGAGGTGCTCCCGGTGTCCGTGTCGCCGGGCAACGTCGGCGTCGCCTTCGACGCGCTGTCCTACGCGGACCAGCTCGTCGTCACGGTCGTCGCCGACCCCGACCTGCTGCCAGAGCAGGAACAGCTGACCGAGGAGCTCCGTGCGGAGCTCCTCGGCCAGCTGGCGTGAGGTCCTAGACGGGCACCGCTGCGAGCTGCGTGAGCGCGAACTCGGTGATGCGGACGAGCGCGTGCTTGGCCGACTCCCGGTCGCGGGCGTCGACGTTCATCATCGGCACGGAGGCCGGGATGGCGAGGGCCTCGCGGATCTCCTCGAGCCCGAAGCGCTGGGCGTCCTCGAACTCGTTGATCGCCACGATGAAGGGCAGCCCCCGAGCCTCGAAGTAGTCGACGGCCGCGAAGCTGTCGTCGAGCCGGCGCGTGTCGACGAGGACCACCGCGCCGATCGCGCCCTTGACCAGGTCGTCCCACATGAACCAGAAGCGACGCTGCCCGGGGGTGCCGAACAGGTAGAGCACGAGGTCCTCGGCGAGGGTGATCCTGCCGAAGTCCATCGCCACCGTGGTGGAGGTCTTCGTCTGGACCTTGTCGATGTTGTCGACGCCCTCGGAGACGTCGGTGACGAGGGCTTCGGTGCGAAGGGGGTCGATCTCGGAGACGGCACCCACGAAGGTGGTCTTGCCGACTCCGAACCCGCCCGCCACGACGATTTTCGTCGAGGCGCTGTTGCGGTTAGAGGGCGCGTAGTCCACTGAGGGTCCTTTCGATGAGGTCACGGCGTTCGTCGGTGGTGGAGGATTCGGAGATGGTTGCCTGGGTCTTCAGGTGCCCTGCGGAGATCAGGTCCCCCAGGAGCACGCGGGTGACCCCGAGGGGCACGCTCAGCTTGGCGGACACCTCAGCGACGGACTGCGGGGTCTCGCAGAGCGCGATGATCTTGCTGGACATCTCCCCCGCAGGCCAGGTCGCCTTGCGGGCAGAAGGCTGGATCTGGACCGTGGCCTCGATGGGCAGCTCGACGTCGGCCTGGGTGCGGCCCTTGGTCAGGAAGTACGGCCTGACCAGGTTCGGGCCCTTCGGCGCGGTGGTTCCCTCGGCGTCCATCGACTACCCCGTCATGTGGGACCGGGCGCCGGCGTCGATGACCCGGCCAACCCGGTCGACGAGGACGGCCATCTCGTACCCGACCTGCCCGATGTCGGAGTCCGTGCCGGTCAGGGCCGCCAGGTGCGAGCCGTCACCGACACTCATGAGCAGCAGGTAGCCGAGCTCCATCTCGATCACCGACTGGAGCACTCCTCCGCCCTGGAAGAGACGGGCGGCCCCGGCAGCGAGGCTGGCCATGCCCGAGGCGACCGCGGCCATCTGCTCCGCGCGGTCCGGCGGCAGCTGCTCGCTGGAGGCCATCGGGAGGCCATCCGCCGACACGAGGATGGCGTGTGACACGCCTGGGGTCTCCGTGACGAACTTGGCGACAAGCCAGTCGAATTCGCCCTTGGGCTGCGTCATGGCGTCAGTGGACATCGGCTTCCTCTCGGTGGGTCCCGTTAAGGGCGTCGGCGCGAGCGGACCTCACGCCTCGGGTGTGGCTGTTCAGGTTGCGGCGGATCGTCTCGGGGTCACGGGCCGGGGCGGCGGTGGGCACGGGCTCGGACACGGTGTCCTCGATGGCGCCCGGGACGAGGTGGTCCCCCGGTCGACGGATGGGCAGGCCCGCGGTCGACTCCTCCAGCGGCTCGTCGGCCTCGAGGCGGGCGGCGGCGTTCCATCCCTCGTCGGCAGTGGTGGGCGACCAGGTCGGGTTCTCGCCCTGGGCTGCGCCCGCGGGGTCCGAGAGCCAGCGCGACATCATCGAGCGGAAGATCGGGGTCTCCTCGACCACCGTCGTCGCCGTGTCGGCCGTCGTCCCTGCCTCAGGGGAACCGACCGGGGCAGGGTCCGCGTCCGACTCGGGCTCGCGGGAGCGGCGAGCGCCGAGGTATGCCGTGGCGCCACTGCGCCCTGTCGCTGTCACCGGTGTGTGGACCGGCTCCGCCGGGGAGACGACCCCGGAGGCTCCCGGCGTGCGCACCGGCAGGCCAGAGGCCGAGGATGCGGTCGGCGAGATCCCCGAGGCGCCGGGCTGGCGGCGGGGCAGCCCGGCGGGCCCCTCCTCCACCAGCGCGTCCTGCGCGAGCTGCTGCTGGGTCACGTCACCACCTGTCTGCTCGGTGCCCCCACGGGCGGGCTCCGCCTCGGCGGCGGCGAACTCGACGCCATCGGCGGTCGCCGAGGCCTGCTCGAAGACTCCGGACGAACCCTCGGTTCCCTCCTCCGCCGAGGTGGCAGCCTCGGCCTCGGCCTTGGCGCGCACCGCGGCCAGCTTGGCCCGGTGGTCCAGCCACGCGGAGAGGTTCGCCGGCATGCGGTGCTCGGCCGGAGCCTCCTCGCTCGCCGGGGCCTCCTGGGGCCGGGTGACGGGTCCGCCCGTGTGCTCCGTGATCCGGGTGGCCATCGGCTTGCGGACCGGGAGCCCGAACCGGCGCCCGCCCTCCTTCGCCGGCGAGGGGGTCTCCTCGCCGGGCCCGGTCGGGGCAGCGGCCGCGCCCTGGGTGGGCGTGACGGGGTGCGCCGGGGCGCTGTCGGCATCCTTGGCCGCCGGGGCGTCCTTGGCCGCCGGGGCGTCCTTGGCCTCCGTGGCCGCCGGGGCGTCCTTGGTCTCCGGAACCGCCAGGCCCCCCGCGACGGGGGCGGCGTCCTGGGCCGGGGCACCGGCAGGGGCAGGTGCTGCCGCCCCGTCACGTGCCTGCGGGGTGCGGCGCACCGGCAGGGCTCCGCCGCCGGTGAGCTCGGTGATGCCGGTCGCCATCGGCTTGCGCACGGGCAGCCCGTTGACCGTCGGCGCACCGCCGCCCGCCGAAGCCGGCGAACCGTTCAGCGGCGTCCGTACGGTGTCCGCGACCGGCGCGGCTGCCGCGCCGTTGGGGGCAACCGGCACCTGCGGGGCCACGGCCGCCTGGGGCGCCTTGGCCGGCACGGGTGCGGCTCCCTTCGCCGCAGCCGGCTTCGCGGCGGCGGGACGGGCGGCCAGCAGGTGGGCGGGCAGGTGGAGCGAGACGGTGATGCCGTTCTTGTCCGCGTCGCCGTTGCGGCGCAGGCGCACCGAGATGCCATGGCGCTGCGCCAGGCTGCCCACCACGAACAGGCCCATCCGGCGCGCGGTGTCGGCGGTGATGTCGGTGCCGTCCGCGAGCCGCTCGTTCAGGGCGGCGAGCTCGTTCGGCGGCATACCGAGACCGGCGTCGCGCACCTCGACCAGCAGGCCGCCGTCGGGCGTGCGGGCGCCGTGGATCTTCACCCGGCTGCTCGGCGGAGAGTAGGCCAGGGCGTTGTCGACGACCTCGGCGATCATGTGGATGAGGTCGGAGCCGACGGACGCCAGGACCTGGTCGTCCGAGGTCTCGCCGATGTCGATCCGCTGGTAGTTCTCGACCTCGGACACGGCGGCCTGCACGGCGTCCGACACGGACACCGACCCCGAGAGCCCCCGACGGGTGGACGTGCCGGCGAGCACCAGCAGCGAGTCGCTGTTGCGGCGCATGCGGGCGGCCAGGTGGTCGAGGCGGAACAGGCTCTGCAGCCGCTGGGGGTCCTCCTCGTCGCGCTCGAGCCGCTCGATGAGGCTGAGCTGCTGGTCGATGAGCGACGTGCTGCGACGCGACAGCGTCTCGAACATGCTGCCGACCTGGACCCGGAGCCGGGCCTGCTCCCCGGCGAGGACGAGGGCCTGCTCGTGGAGGTCGTCGACCGCGCGGGCCAGCTGGCCCATCTCCTCGGTGGTGTGGATCGGGATCGGCTCGGCCTTCGGCGGCTCCTCACCGTCGCGGATCCGGCGGACGGCGTCCGGCAGCTTGTGCCGGGCCACGTCGAGGGCGCCCTGGCGCAGGACCTGGATCGGCGTGAGCAGCGAGCGGAGCAGTGCGAGAACGATGACCAGTGCGGCCAGCAGGGCGCCGGCGACCAGGGCGGAGCTGACGAACGCCTGGGCGCGGTGCTCGCTGGCACTGGTGCGCAGGGCGTTCTCGAGGTCGGAGAGCTGGCGGTCGAACAGGCCGGCGTACGCGACGTTGCTGCGCTGGTACCCGTCGCCCACCAGCTGGCGGGAGGCGTCGTCGAGGTTGCCGCCCTGCAGGAACAGGCCCCGCCGGTCGTTCTCGTTGATCAGCTGCCGGACGTAGCTGCCGCGCTCCCCGCTCGACTGGTCCTTGAGGCGGCTGACGAACGAGGCCTCGGCGCCGACCTGCTCGATGGCGGAGAGGCCACCGCTGGCGTCGTCGGTGTTGGCGAGGTTGAGCTGCTGGGCGGTCATCGCACGCTGGGCCGCGATCGCGTCCTGCATGGCGACGAGGGTCTGGACCGAGGAGACGTCGTTGAGACCGATCCCGCCGACGATGGTCGACACCAGGCTGGACGTGGTGGCGGACTTGTCCATGGCCACGGAGCCGGCACCCTGCTGGGCGGTGGCAACCCGGACGGCCTTGCCGAGGCCGAGGGCACTGGTGACCTGGCCCCGCACCTCCTCGGAGACGTCCGCGCCGTCGAGGGCCTTGGTCACCGCCGCAGCCGCCGCGTCGTAGGTCTTCGTGGCGTCCTGGAGCCCGTCGCCGCCGAGAGCCTTCGCTGCGGCGAGACGCTGCACCGCGAGGTTGTACTCGACCACCGGTCGCAGCAGGACGGTGAGGTCGGCCGCCCGCGCGAACTGCTGGGCCTGGTCGACGTCGCTCTTCACGCGCAGGCCGCCGAGGGCGAAGGCGAGCAGGACGGGGAAGATGAGTGCTGCTGCCAGTTTGCGCCGGAGCGGCCACTGGCCGAAGGACCAGCTCCGAGAGGCGCGGCTCGCCGCTGACTGCCCTGTGGTCACAGCGTCACCTTCCTAGTGGGGGAATCCTCAAGCGATCGGCAACATACGAGTGATCAGGGTGACAATCCGGGCACCTGAACCCACTTCACACGTTCGGCGGGGAGGAATCGGCCGAAAGGACTAACCCGGTCACATGCGCCCAGGACGGCCGGAGCGACACGCGGAAGCCGCCCCCGTGGCCTCCCCCTGCGGTCCGCCAAATGCACACTCACGCTCCCGCCGTTTGACGCATCCCGGGAGGGGTGCGCTTACGCCAGAAGCCCGATGACCCCCGGGCTTGCTTTTGGTTGCCTTAACGGGAGGTAAATGGCCGTCTGTTCTTCACCTGCTGGACAGATGGGACGGGGAGGAAACGTCATGAAGACCTGCTGTGTCATGCCCACTGCGAGCGCGGAGTCCGACGCCGACGCGCCCGGTCACCCATCGACCCCGGTCGCGTCCCCCGGGGGGACGCCATGAGGTGCGTTCTCGTGACCGGAGCCGCCGGCTTCATCGGCAGCCACCTCTGCGAGGCGCTTCTCGCGCAGGGCGTCCTCGTGCGCGGGCTCGACGCCTTCACGACGTTCTACGAGCCGGGACGCAAGCGGGCCAACATCGCCCATCTGGTCAAGGACCCCCACTTCGAGCTCGTCGAGGGCGACCTCCTCCATGCGCGCCTCGACGCGGCCCTCGACGGCGTGGACGCCGTCGCCCACCTGGCGGGTGAACCGGGAGTGTCCACCTCGTGGGGACCCTCGTTCGACCGCTACGTCGACCGCAACGTCATGGCGACCCATCGCCTCCTCGAGGCGGCCGTCGCGCAGGGTGTCGGTCGCCTCGTCTACGCCTCGAGCTCCTCGGTCTACGGTGGCGAGGCGGATGCCCTGCGGGCGGAGGGCGAGCCCCGCCCCTACAGCCCCTACGGCGTCAGCAAGCTCGCCGCGGAGGCGCTGGTCGGCGCCTACGCCCTCAGCCACGGCTTGAGCACCGTCTCGCTGCGGTACTTCTCGGTGTACGGCCCGCGGCAGCGCCCGGACATGGCCGCGCACCGCTTCATCGAGGCGCTGCTGGACGGGCGTCCCCTGGAGGTCTACGGGGACGGCAGCCAGGTGCGCGACTTCACGTACGTCGGGGACGTCGTCAACGCCACCGTGCTGGCGCTCTCCGCCGACCTTCCCCGGGCTGCCGTGCTCGACGTCGCCAGCGGCCGGCCCACCTCCGTCGGGACCCTGATCGGCCTCCTCAACGAGCTGGTCGGCGCCGGGCCCTCGGCGATCGTGCAGTGCGACGAGCGCCTGGGCGACGTGCCGCGCACGGAGGGCAACACCCGCACCGCGCACACCCACCTGTCGTGGTCCGCCGACACCTCACTGCGCACCGGGCTGCAGCGCCAGGTGGAGTGGCACACGGGACTGCGCAGCCGCCTCGCGTCGGACGACGACCTCGTGCTGATGCCGTCGGCGGGGAGCTGACATGCCGGCCACGCGTGCGGGGGCGCGTCTGCTGATCTACTCCCAGGACGGCCTGGGTCTGGGCCACCTGCGGCGCACGACCCTGCTCGCCGCGGAGTTCCTCGCGGCCGAGCCCGGCTCGAGCGTCCTCACCATCTGCGACTCGCCGGTCGGCCAGTTCTTCTCCACGGCCGCGGGGCACGAGCACCTCAAGCTGCCCTCGATCCGCAAGCGGGGTCCGGGCGACTGGCAGCCCGTCTCGCTCTCGATGCCGTTCACCGACGTCCTGGCCGTGCGCAAGGAGATCATCCGGGCTGCCGCCCAGAGCTTCCGGCCGGACGTGCTGCTCGTCGACCACATGCCGCACGGTGCGATGGGCGAGCTCGTGCCGGCGCTCGAGAGCCTGCAGCGGCGGCGGGTGCGCATGGTGCTCGGCCTGCGCGACATCCTCGACGCCCCGGCCACCATCCGACAGCGGTGGCACCTCGAGGGGGCGTTCGAGGCCGTGGAGCACCACTACGACGACGTGCTCGTCTACGGCTCGCGCGACGTCTTCGACGTCGCAGCCCACTACGGGTGGCCCGCGGCGATCAGCAGCCGCCTGAGGTACTGCGGGTACGTCTGCTCCTCGGCGCCCGTGACCTCGCGCAAGCGGCTGCGCCGCAAGCTCCTGCGCGACAACCCCGAGGCGTCCCTGGTCGTGGCCATGGCCGGCGGCGGCGCGGACGGGGAACGCCTCTTCCGGACGCTGGTCGAGGCCGTCCCGCAGCTGCACGCCGAGCACCCCTGCGTGGTGCTGGTCGTCACCGGCCCCTTCCTCCCCCCTGCGGAGCGAGCACGGCTGAGGGAGCTGGCCAGCGGGCTGCCGGTGGTCGTGCGGCGAAGCGTGCCGGACTCGCTCAACTACCTCAACGCCGCCGACCTGGTCGTGGCGATGGCGGGCTACAACACGACGGCCGAGATCCTCAGCCTGGGCCGGCGGGCGCTGCTGGTGCCCCGATCCGGCCCCAGCGCCGAGCAGAGGCTGCGGGCCAGCGGCTTCGCCGAGCGCGGATGGGTGAACTGGCTCTCCCCCGACGTCCTGGCCCCCGACGCCCTCGCCGAGGCGATGGTGCGGGCGCTGCGCGCGGCCCCCGTGCAGCCGGAGGAGCCCCCGGACCTCCGCGGACGCGAGCGCGCAGTGCAGCACCTGCTGGCCCGGGGTGCCGACGTCGTGCGGATCCCCTCCAGCGACGGCGAACGGGCCAGCGCCAACGGGTTGGTGAGCGAGGCCTAGCCGTGACGTCGGGAACGGTGCGCGTGACGCACCGCCACGACCCGCCGAGTGAGCCCCTCCGCGCGGTCCTGAGCGGGTCACTGGGCGTCGAGGCGGTGCGCGGTGTGGCCCTGGCCCCGTGGCGACACGGCCTGGAGGTGACGCCCACCAAGGGAGCGCGCAGCCCCGGCGAGGATCTGGAGCTGCTGCGGACCAAGTTCAAGCCCCACCGCAAGCTGACCGCGTACTACCGCCGCGGCCGGCCCGACGGCACCCCTGCCGAGCACCTGGCGGTCAGCTGGCAGGCGGGCGCCTCCGTGGCCGACGCACCCCGCGTCTCGGTCACCACCTCACCGGCGGACCCCGCGATGCCGCACCTCTCCCGGCTGACGAGCCCCTCCTATCTCGCAGCCCTCCTCGCCCGGCTGGACCCGGGCCGCGGCCTGGCGACCGCCCGGCTGCAGGTCTCCACCATCCGTTACCGGCCGGGCCAGCGGCACGTCCTGCGCGTCACCGACCCCGACCGGGGCCGCGGCTTCGTCGTGAAGACGGACCGCGACCACTCGGGTCCGCGAGCCATCAGCGCCGCGCGCAGCCTGCGCCCGATGCTCGCCTCGCACTGCCCCGGGGCAGACGTCGTCGAGCCGCTCGGCCACTCCGCACTGGAGTGGGCCGCCGTGTGGCGGCTCTCCGGCGGCAGCCCGCTCTCCCAGCTGCTGGCCGGGCGCGGTGACGCCACGGAAGGAGCCGCCACGGTGGGTGACGCCACGGCATACGTCTCGCTCGCCGGGCGGGCGGCCCGGGCGCTGCACGACCACGGCCGCTCCGCCCTCGACCTGACGGGGCTGGCGCTCCTGCCGGAGCAGGGCCTCGACGCCGAGGCTGCGTCCACGCTGCGGGCCGGCGACCACCTGCGGGTGCTGCTGCCGGCGCTCGGCCGGCAGTACGACGAGCTGGTGACGGCCGTGTCGCAGACCGTGGCCACGATGCCCGCAGCCACACCGACGTTGCTCCACGGCGACCTGAAGTCCGACAACCTCCTGGTCGAGGACGGCAGAGTGCGCCTCCTCGACCTCGACCGGGTGTGCGTGGGCGACCCCGCCGTCGACCTCGGCAAGTTCCTCGCCGACCTGCGCTGGTGGTCGGGTGACGACGCCCGCGCCGCCGAGCTCGCCGCCTCCTTCCGCGCCGGCTACGGCGCCGGAGCCGACCACCGCTGGGCCCGCGCGGGGCTGCTGGCGGCGCTGTTCGAGGCGAAGTTCGCGGCGCGCCGGTGCGCGGTGCACGACCCTGCGTGGGAGCAGCGCGTCCAGGACCAGGTGGAGCGTGCCTGGGCCAGCCTCGACTCCGACCGGCGGTCGGCATGACGCCCCCGCCGATCCTCGACCAGCGCGCCGCGACCCGGCTCGCCGGGCTCGACCCGGCCCTCTCGGCGCTCGGCGCGGCACTGCCGCACGACGCCGGCGCGCAGTCCTGGGTCCTGCACGACGCGCGGTGGACGCCCGGCCAGGGCGCGCGGCTCGCCTACCGGGTCCCGGCGCGACGCGGCTCCGCCACCTTCGTCGACATCAGCGTCACACCGACCGGCTGGACCCGCCACGACTACCGGGAGGACGAGCTGCTGCCGGGCCTCGCCACCGCCGCCCGGGCGGAGACCGTCGCCGCCCGGCTCGGCGCGGTGCTCGGCGAGCCGGTCCTGCACTGCTCGGTCGAGCCCGTCAGGTACCGCCCCGGGCTGCGGTGCGTGCTGCGCTACGACGTGCGTACCGCGACCCGGGGCCTGACGTGCTTCGCCAAGGTGCTCCGTCCCCACGAGTTCGACACCGTGGCCCCGCTCGTCGTGGCCCTCGCCGGGCTCCCGGGCGGCCGTGAGCTGGTGCCCACCCTCACGGCGGTCTGGCCGGAGGGCCAGACCATCGTGGTGGGAGCCGTGAACGGCCGGTCGGTGTCCTCTGTGCTGCGCGACCCCGGTGTCCCGGCGTCGGAGAAGACCTGGGTCGCCGCGCGGCTGGGGCAGCTGCTCGCGCGCTTCCACGCCCAGGACGGCATCGCGGCCCCCTCGTGGTCGGCGGCG
Organism: Pedococcus sp.; assembly: GCF_036554925.1. Classification (NCBI taxonomy): domain Bacteria; kingdom Bacillati; phylum Actinomycetota; class Actinomycetes; order Micrococcales; family Intrasporangiaceae; genus Pedococcus; species Pedococcus sp. The sequence continues at coordinate 27,060 of NZ_DATBMI010000086.1, read as the reverse complement.
GACCAGCTGGCCGCGATCGAGGAGTCCGTCGAGGCCGCACGGCGTGCGGACGGGGAGTTCGCGGCACGGCTGCGCCTGCTGACCGACCGGCTGCGGGACGGCGCGCCCGCCCGCGGGGTCGAGGTGCTGGCGCACGGAGCCTTCCGGGCCGGGCAGGTGGTGCTCGGCGCCGAAGGGCGCCTCGTGGTGCTGGATGTCGACGGCACCTGCCGGAGCGACCCCGCCCGCGACCTCGGCACGGCCCTGGCCCACCTGGTCTGGCAGGGCCGGTGCCAGCCTGCCCAGCAGGGCACCCTGACGGCGGCCGGCGCCGCCCTGCTCAACGCCTACGAGGCACAGGCCGGGCCCCTCGACGGCGAGACGCTCAGCTGGTGGCGCGCCGCCGGGCTGCTCCAGGTCGCGGTGCGGCGCTTCCGGCGGCTCGAGACCCGCGACTGGGGTCGCGTGCCTGCCCTCCTCGACGCCGCCGCCGAGCTCCTCACCGACCGGCGGCAGCCCCCGCGCAGCGCCGCGGTGGACCTCCTCGACGTCCGGCACATGTCCGGCGTCTTGGCCCGGGCCCTGGCGCCCACCACCCCTGGTCGCGCGGACGCCATCACCGTGGAGTCGGCCACCGAGCTCGCCAGCGCCTCCGGCCGTCGTGCGGTGGTGCGCTACCGGGTACGGGGCCTCGACGGCCCGACCCCCAGCCTGGTCGTGGGCAAGGTCTTCGTCGAGCCGCGACGGGCCGTGCTGCTGCACCAGCACCTGCTGCTGCTGTCGTCGGCACCGGTCGGCACCGCGCCCTCGGTGCCCGAGCCGCTCGCGCACGTCCCCGACCTGGGCCTGGTCGTCTACCGGCACCGTGAGGGCACACCGCTCAGCACGGTCACCGACCCCGTGCGGCTGCAGGCAGGTGTCCGCGGGGCGGCCCGGTGGCTGGCGTGCCTGCACTCGTGCGAGGTCGAGCTCCCCCGCAGCCTCAGCCTGGACACCGAGGTCGCCAGCACCCGGGCCTGGGCCGCCCTCATCGGCCGGCTGCACCCCGACCTCGCCGAGCCCGCCCAGCGCCTCGCCGACGGGTGGTCGGCGGGGGCCGTCGCGAATGGCCGCGCGGTGCCCCTGCACAAGGACTTCCACCCCGGCCACGTCCTGGTCGGCGACGGCCTGCACGTGATCGACCTGGACGAGGCGCGCCAAGGTGACCCGGCCTTCGACCTCGGTCACTTCAGCGCGTATGCCGCGCTCCTGGACCGCGGGAGGCCGGCGGTGCTCGCGTCGGCGTTCCTCGAGGAGTACGCCGCGGCCACCGGGTGGGTGGACCGAGGGTCCCTGGCGTCGTTCCGGGCGTACGCGTGGCTCAAGATCGCGCGGCAGTGGGCTTCGGGGGCGGCACCGTTCCGGGCAGCGACCGCGGCACGGCGCCGCGCGGGGGTCGAACAGGCACTGGCAGGGGGACTGAGATGTCTGAGCAGGTGATCTACGTCGTACGCAGCTGGCCTCGGCTGTCCCAGACGTTCATCGTCAATGAGGTGCTGGCGCTCGAGCAGCAGGGCGTCGAACTGGCGATCTTCAGCCTCGCGCGGTCCGGCGAGACGCTGGTGCAGCCACAGGTCGCCCGGGTGCACGCGCCGGTGGTCTACCTGGAGGACCGCGCCCGGCTCCGCGGGCGGGCTCGCCTGTGGCCGTACCTCGAGGTGCTGGCCGACTCCCCCACCCGGTTCGTGAGGACCGCGCTGTTCGCGCTGCGCCACCGCGGGCTGGCCGACGGGTACGGCGAGTGCACCACCCGCGAGTGCTTCGCGCAGGCCGTCCTGATCGCCCGTGCGGTGACGCGGCGGAGGGCCTCCGGCGACCGGGTCGCGCACCTCCACGCCCACTTCGCGCACGACCCCGCACTGGTGGGCCTCTTCGCGTCCCGGCTCGCGGGGCTGACGTTCAGCTTCACCGCCCACGCACGCGACCTGCTGCAGATCCCTCCATCGAGCCTGGCTGCGCGAGCCGCCGGTGCGGTCGCCGTGGTGACCTGCTGCGAGGCCAACGCCGGCTACATCAGCTCGGCCGTGCCTGCAGCCGACCGGCCACCGGTCAGCGTGGTCCACCACGGCGTGGACCTGCGCCGTTTCGCCCCGGTGGAGCGCCGCTCCACGGGCGACGACCGCGCCCCGGCGATCACGTCCATCGGCCGGCTGGTGGAGAAGAAGGGGTTCGACGACCTGCTCCGGGCGCTGGCGCTGCTGGCCACCGGCGGCCTGCGCTTCACGTGCCGGATCTACGGCGACGGCCCGCTGCTGGAGCCCCTGACGCGGCTGCGCGACGAGCTCGACCTGGCCCCGTGTGTCGAGTTCATGGGGGCCCGGGACAGCGACGAGGTGGTGGCGGCGCTGGCCCACACCGACGTCTTCGCGCTCACGCCCAGGGTCACCGAGGACGGCGACCGGGACGGCATCCCGAACGTGCTGGTCGAGGCGATGGCGTCGGCCGTCCCCGTGGTCACCACGTCCGTCGGGGGCGTGCCGGAGCTGGTGCAGGACGGTGTCAACGGCGCCATGGTGCCCCCCGGCGACCCCTCCCTGATCGCCCAGGGCCTGGCCACCCTCCTCGCCGACCCCGACCTGAGGGCACGGATGGGAACCTCAGCCCGGGCCACGGTGGAGGACGACTACGACGTCAACGCCGCCGCGCTGCGACTCGCCGGCATCTTCGGGACCCGAACCGCAGCGGTGGGGGTGGCCCCATGAGGACGGCGCCACGGCAGACCGACGCCGACCGCTTCACCGAGGCCCTGAGCCCGCGGCTCATGGGTCCCCGGCTGGCGGCGGCGCTCGGCGCCGATGGGCCGACCCATGTGCTCGACGCGAAGTTCGAGCCCGGGCTGCGGGCCGAGCTGCTCTACGAGCACGCAGGGCAGCTCGTCCGTGGTGACCTGCTCTCCCCGGACGTGCTGCCCCCCGGCGGCGCCGGCGTCGTCGAGCCGGGGGTGGTGCTCTCCCCCTTCCCGCACGACCCCGACCTCCCCGGGCTGCCGACGGTGATGGACCCGGCGGCTCTGGCGGACGCGCTGGCCGGTGCCCTCCCCCTGACCGCGACGGGCCGACCGGCGCCCCGCTGCCGGGTCCGGTTGCTGCGCTACCGGCCCGGGAAGAGGGCGACGGTGCTGGTCACGATCGGGGGCGCACGCTACGTCGCCAAGGTGTACCACCAGGAGCGCAAGGCGGCGGCGGTCGCCGAGGAGGCACCCCGCCTGCTCGGTGCGGCACCACGCCACGGCGAGCTGGCGTTCGCCCCGGTGGCCGGGGTGGTTCCCGGGCTGCGCGTCGTCGTGCAGGACGTGGTGGCGGGCGCTCCCCTCGACTCCCTGATCGGCTGCCGGGGCACGACCGCGGCGGGACTGGCCAGGGGCGTGCAGCGAGCCGCGCAGGCCCTGGCCGAGCTCCACTCCCTGCCGCTGGTGTCCGGGCGAGCGCGACCCGTCGACGCCGAGCTGCACCGGTTCACGCTGCGGGCCGACCGCATCGCCACCGTGGACCCCGTCGTGGGCCGGGCCGCCATGCGGCTGGCGCACCGGCTCATGCGCGTCCACGACCGCCTCCCCGCCCAACGGACCGGCACCGTGCACGGCGACTGCAAGCCCAGCCAGTTCCTGCTCTCCGCCGACCGCGTCCACCTGCTCGACCTCGACCACTGCGGCACCTCGGACCAGGCCGGCGACGTCGGGACGTTCCTGGCGACCCTGCGCCAGCTCGAGCTCCGCCACGGCCTCGCCGGCCGGTTCCCCTCCGGCGCAACGGCGTTCGCGGACGCCGCCGAGCTGTTCCTGTTCGCCTACCTGCGCAGTGCCGGGCCGGGCCACGACCTCGCGCGGATCCGCTGGCAGGAGGCCGTCGCCCTGGAGCGCAAGTCCCTGCGCGCCTTTGCGCGGGCGCCACGGTCCCCCTTGGCGGGGGCCCTCATCAGCGAGGCAGAGCGGTGCCTCGACAACCTCAGGGAGGCAGCGTGACCACGCCACGCGGACAGCATCGGCGGCACCGGACCCCGCCCGGGGACCTGCGACGAACCGTCCAGCTCTTCCGGCGGTTCAGGGGGGACCGCAAGGTGTACGTCCTCGGTGTGCTGTTCCTGCTCATCGAGGCGGTGAGCGCGGTCTTCGAGGCCTACCCCATCGCCGTGCTCATCGACTTCCTCCAGGGTGCCCACCCCGGCGTACGCGATCTCGGGTTCCCCTCCCTCCTGGACTCCGAGCGCATCGAGACCATCCTCGTGCTCACGACCGCGATCATCCTCATCGCCGCGGTCAACAGCGCGGCGGACTCCTTCACCGAGGTCTGCATGGCCCGTGGCGGACGGTCGCTGGGCTACAGCATCCGGGTCGCGATGTACTCCCACCTGCAGCGGCTGCCCCTGGGCTACCACGACAAGAAGCGGACCGGCGACGTCCTGACCCGGGTCACCGGCGACGTGCTGGTGGTCGAGGACTTCGTCGTGAAGTCCGTCAGCAACATCCTGGGCAGCCTCATGGTGCTGGTCGGCAGCTTCGTGTTCCTGCTGTTCAAGTCCTGGAGTGTGGCGCTGGTGGCGATCATCGTCGTCCCGGTGCTCTCCGTGGTGTCGAACCACTTCTCGCGGCGCATCAAGACGGCGTCGAAGACGCAGCGTGACCGTGAGGGCGACCTCGCCTCGACGGCACAGGAGATGCTCGCCTCGATCCGGCTCGTGCAGAGCTACGGGCGCGGCACCGTCGACCTCGAGAAGTTCTCCGACCAGACCGGCAAGAGCATGTTCGCCTCCCTGCGGGCCGCGAACATCCAGGCGCAGTTCAGCTTCGTCATCGCGATCGTCGAGGCGCTCTCCATCGCCGCGGTGATCTGGCTCGGTGTGTGGCTCGTCGACCACGGCACGATCACGGTCGGCACGCTGGTCCTGTTCGTGCTGCTGCTGCAGAACATGTTCAAGCCGGCGCGCAAGATCGTCAGCGAGTGGTACAAGATCGGCAAGGTCTTCGCGAGCGTGGAGCGCATCGACGACCTCCTCGACCGCGAGGTGGTCGTCCAGGACCTCCCGGGGGCGCTGCCGGCCCCGCCCCTCAAGGGCCGCCTGACCTTCCAGCACGTCAGCTTCACCTACCCGGCCGAGCACGAGGACGGCACCCGGCAGGAGCAGCGGCCGGCTGCGCTGCGGGACATCGACTTCGACGTGGCACCCGGAGAGGTCGTGGCGCTGGTCGGCTTCAGCGGCGCGGGCAAGAGCACCATCGCCCAGCTGGTGCCGCGGCTCTACGACCCGGACCAGGGCACCGTCCTCGTGGACGGGCTCGACCTGCGCAGCCTCACGCTCGCGTCGCTCCGGCGCCAGATCAGCCTGGTGCTCCAGGAGACCGTGCTGCTCAGTGGGAGCGTGGCGGAGAACATCGGCTACGGCGTGGAGGACCCCACCCGGGAGCAGATCGAGGCGGCCGCGCGGATGGCCAACGCCCACGACTTCATCATGGACCTCCCCGACGGCTACGAGACCGCGCTCGGGGAGCGCGGGTCCACCCTCTCCGGGGGCCAGCGCCAGCGCCTGGCCATCGCCCGCGCCTTCATCCGCCGAGCGCCGATCCTCATCCTGGACGAGCCGACGACGGGGCTCGACGCCGAGTCCGCCGCGACGGTCGTCAACGCCCTGAGGGACCTGATGCGCGGGACGACCACGGTGGTCATCTCCCACGACCCCGGGCTGGTCAAGAGCGCCGACCGGGTGATGGTCGTGGCGGGTGGGCAGATCGTGGAGTCCGGCACGCACGACGACCTCGTGGCAGCGGGCGGGGCGTATGCCGCGCTCTACCAGACCGACCTCGCCGCCGGTGCCGCGGCACGCGCCACCGCCGCCGACGTGGCCGACGAGCGCCCCTCCCTCACCGCGGCCCCGCCGACGGCGGCACACGCCGACGTGCCGGGGGGCCTCGGCCTCGCCGAGCGCCTGGCGGACCGACTCCCCGGACTCGCGTCAGTCCTGGACGACACGCAGGCTCGCGACCACGTGGGCCACCTGCTTCCCGCCGACGGCCCGGCCGTGGAGAGCGCCCGCGCCGGGACGTTCTGGCTGCGCGCCGACGGCTCGTGCAGCCTGCGCTACCGGGTGCACGTCGAGGACGACCCTGCTGAGCGCATCGTCCTCGGCCGCCTGTTCGAGAACGACGACTCCGCACAGCGGTACCTGGCCGAGCGCGTGGGCCGGGCGGAGGCGGCACGCCCGCGGCACACCGGCCCCTGGTCCACGACCAGCGCGGTGGTGCCGGGCGCGGCGCTGGCCCTGCACTCGTTCCCCATCGACCCAGACCTGCCGACGCTCGAGCGCGCCATGAACCCTGCCACGGTGTCGCTGCTGGCGTGCTCACCACGCACCGGGGTCCCGCCGGTCGTCGAGGTCGTGCACCACCCCCGGGAGGGTGCCTGCGTCCTCCGGTACACGTTCCCCGAGCCCGCGCAGGACGCATCGGCCGGGCCCGCGAAGATGTTCTACGCCAAGGTCTACCCCGACTCCGGTGGAGACGTCGTCGAGGTGTTCCTGGAGGCCCTCGCCGCGCAGCAGGCCGGCCTCGAGGACGGGGTGGCGCCGTGGTTCCCCCGGCCGGTCCTCTACGCGCCGTCGCTGCGGCTGCTCGTCACCCAGGCCCTGCCCGGCCGGCCGCTGATCCCCGATCTGCTGCGGACGGTCCTCCAGGCACCGCCCGACCGGGTGCTGGAGGACGAGCGGGCTGCGCTCCGCGAGGCCGTCCGTGCCGCGGGCATGGCTCTCGCCTCACTGCACGGCAGCGACCTGGCCACCGCCCCGGTGCGCTCGCTGGTCAAGGAGCAGGCGACCCTGCGCCGCGAGCTCGCCCTGGTCGGGTCCTACTGGCCCGAGGTGGCCCTCACCGTCGGGAGTGCGGTCGACGGGGCGCTGGCCGCGGCCCCCACGGCGCCGGACCTGGTCCTGTCACACGGGGACTTCACCCCGTCGCAGGTGCTCCTCGACGCCGGCGGAACCGCGGTCGTCGACCTCGACACCCTGTGCTGGGCCGACCCGGCCCTGGACCTCGGCCGCTTCCTGGCCCACCTGGAGCTGCTGGCGGTCAAGCAGGGTGGCGCGGCGGCCACGCCGGTGGTCCACGACCTCTCCCGAGCGTTCCTCGACGGCTATGGCGACGCCAGCCCCCGGACCGCCGCCGCGGCCGAGGCCACCGAGCGGGTGGCGCTCTACCGCGGCACGACGCTCGCCCGTACCGCGCTGCGCGCCTGCCGCCAGCTCAAGGAGTACCGCGTCGGCCTGGCGCTGTCCCTGCTCGACTCGATCACCACCCGGAGGGTTGACCTATGACACTCATCTCGGACACCGACCCCGTCGTCGCCTCGCTGGACCCCTTTGCAGAGCTGCCGCGCTGGCTCGCCGAGCCGATGGACGGTGCCCGGGTGGGCGCCAGCCTCACCCAGCAGGTGCCGGAGCTCGCCGACGGCCGGCTGGAGCTCCTGTCCTGCCGACCGGAACGCCTGCGCGCCAAGGAGTCCGAGTGGCTGGCGCGCTACCGGCTGAGCGTGCGGGGTCCGGATGGGGAGCCCCGCGACGTGGTCCTGGTCGGGACCCTCTGGGCTCCCACGCAGGACCACCCGGGCCCGGACGCGAGCAGCTCGGCCGGCGCGGCGTTCGGCGAGGAGGGGTGGTCGGGCTGGCTGCCCGACCTGCGCCTCGAGCTGCAGCACGAGGTGAGCGACGAGGCCCTCCCCGCCCTGCCGATGCTCACCGAGCCGGGTGCCGCGGCCGAGCTGCTGCAGCCGGTTCTGCGCGCGGCAGGCTACGACCGGGCCAGCATTGCCACCTGTGACCCGGTGGTGGTCCGCTACAAGCCGGGCAGCCGGTGCACGGTGGTCGTCGGGGTCACCTACGCCCAGCCCAGCACTCCCCCGCCGCCTCGCACGGTGGTCCTCAAGACGCACCAGGGCGACAAGGGGCAGACCGCCTGGGAGGCGATGACCGCCCTCTGGGAGACCCCGTCCTGGCGCGGGGTCCTGGACCTGGCCGAGCCGCTGGCCTTCCTCCCCGAGGAGCGCATCCTCGTGCAGGGCCCGATCCGGGAGGAGCTCACGCTCAAGGAGCTCGCCCGCCAGGCCTTCGCCGACGGCGGCCCCGAGGCGATGGACGCCCTCCGGGGGGCACTGTCGGACACCGGTCGGGCCCTGGCGACCCTGCACCAGACGGGCGCGGTGTACGGCCGGACGGCGACGTTCGAGGACGAGCTCGTCGAGGTGCGCGACGTCATCGACCGGCTGGGCCTGACCGTGCCACAGCTCCAGGGCGCCGCCGCTCCGCTGCTGCAGCGGCTGGAGGAGCTGGCGGCGGAGCACCCTGCCGACCCGATCGTCCCGGCACACCACGACTTCCGGCCCGCACAGGTGCTGCTGCACCCCGACGGGCTGGGCTTCATCGACTTCGACGGCGCCTCGATGGCCGAGCCCGCCCTGGACCTCGGCAGGTTCCGGGCCAAGCTGCGCGACATCGGGATCAGCTCCCTCCTCTACACCGGGCAGCCGTTGGTCGGTGAGCCACTGGCGGAGAACCTCGCGCTCCTCGACGACCTGTGCGAGCAGTTCCTCGCGTCGTACCTCGAGCACGCGACGGTGTCGCGCCAGCGCGTCCTGATGTGGGAGACGTGCGACCTGGTCACGGGCATGCTGCACGCGTGGACGAAGGTGCGGCTGGTCCGGCTGGAGCCGCGGCTGGCCATCCTGCGGCACCAGCTGCAGGCGAGCGGCCTGACGGGCTCAGCCGGGCGAGCGGCCTGACGGGCTGGGCTGGGCGAGCGGCGTGACGGGCTGGGCTGGGCTGGCCGGGTGTGCTGGTGGTGCGCAGCCCGCCGTGGCGGCCTCCGGCCCGTGGAGATGCGGAGCAGGCCGGGCAGGGGCATGGTGGTCCCACATCACCGTCGCGGCAGCCCGCAGCGCCTGACCGGCCCCGGGCGCGCCCGACCGTCGCAAGGGGGCTTCACCATGACTGCATCGGCTCCGTCCGGGCCTGCGACCCACACGCCGTCGCGCACCACCGCCGACTGGCGCGCAGAGCTCGCCACCCTGCTGCGTCCGCACGTGTTCCCGGCGAACCAGGACGAGCTCCTCGCCGCCCTGATCCGGCGGGGGGCGCCCAGCGAGCTGCTGTGGCGCCTGACGTGCCTGCCTCGCACACGCCGGTTCACGTCGGTCGAGGAAGTGTGTGGCTTCGTCGCCGCCCATGGCCCCGCCCCCGTCGTCGCCGAGCCCATGTGACCCGACGCCGGGCACCCGCCGCCGGCGTCCGCGAACGGACGTCACGGCGGGCCCGCGTGGAGGATGATGAGCCATGGTCACCGCGCACGTCGAGGTCGAGCGCAAGTACGACGTGCCGACCTCCACCACCGTGGAGTCCGTGACGGTGCCGGGTGGGCTCGTCCTGACCCAGCCGGGCGCCGAGGTCGGCCTGGTGGCCGTGTACCACGACACCGCGAACCTCGACCTCGCACGCCACGGAGTCACGCTTCGACGCCGCACCGGCGGCGCCGACGCCGGCTGGCACCTGAAGCTGCCCGCGGGCCCGGATGAGCGCACCGAGGCCCACCACCGGCTGGGCGACGACGACGAGCCCGTTCCCGACCCCCTGCTGGCGCCGATCCGCGCGCTGGTGCGCGACCGGCCCCTCGTGCCCGTGGCGCGGCTGAGCACCCGCCGGGTGGAGCACCCGCTGCGCGGCCCGGACGGGCAGGTCGTGGCCCAGCTCTGCGACGACCGAGTGACCGCCGAGCGACTGCTCGCCGGGGAGCCCGAGGTGCAGTGGCGAGAGTGGGAGGTGGAGCTCACCGACGGCGACCGCTCGGTGCTGGACGCGGTCGAGGCCGCGCTGCTCGCTGCCGGCGCGACCCCCGCCACGGCCCGCTCGAAGCTCCAGCGGGCACTCGGCCGCGAGGGCCCCACCGCGGCGGCCGTCGGCTCCGCGGCGGCGGCCGGTGCCACCGCGGGCGAGGTGCTCACCGCCTACGTCGCCGCACAGGTCGAGCGGCTGGTGACCAACGACAGGGGGGTGCGGGCCGACGCCCCGGACTCGGTCCACCAGATGAGGGTCGCCGCCCGACGCCTGCGCTCGGCCCTGGCGACCCACCGCCGCCTGCTCGTGGACCGGGCCCGCACCGAGCGCCTGCGCGCGGAGCTGAAGTGGTTCGGCCAGGCGCTCGGGCGCGCCCGGGACGCCCAGGTCCTCCAGGCCCACCTCGACGGGGTCCTCGGCGCCGAGCCGCCGGACCTCGTGATCGGACCGGTGGCCGAGCGCATCGACGCGGAGCTCACCGCTGAGTTCCGCGCCGGGCAGGCCGAGGCGCAGGCGGCGTTGGACTCCGAGCGCTACTTCCGCCTCCTCGACGCCCTGGACGACCTCGCGGACGCACCGGAGTACACCGAGGACGCAGGCCGTGCCGCGAGCGAGCTCGAGCCGCGGCTGCTGGCCAGGGACGCGAAACGGCTGCGCCACGCGGTGCAGGCGGTCGACCGTGCCGAGGACCCCGCCTCCCGGGACGCCGCGCTCCACGAGGCGAGGAAGAAGGCCAAGAGGCTCCGGTATGCCGCGGAGTGCGCCGAGCCTGCTCTCGGCCCCCGGGCCGCGAAGCTCGCGCGGCGTGCGGAGGCCCTGCAGGAGGCGCTCGGCGAGTTCCAGGACTCCGTCGTCGCGCGCAGCCGGCTGCGCGAGCTCGGGGTGCAGGCCCACCTCAGCGGTGAGAACGCCTTCACCTACGGCCGCCTGCACGCCCTGGAGCAGCAGCGGGCCGACAGGTCGGAGCGGGTCTTCCGCAGCGCCTGGCGCAAGCTCCCGCACCGCCGGGTCAGGCGCTGGCTGGGTCGGGCGCGACCGCGTTCGTGAGGCTCGGTCCGTAGGCTGGGGCCCATGGACAGCGTGGTCGAGGCCGCCCTCGGCCTGATCGAGAGCATCGGCGAGGTGGGGGTCGGCCTCCTGATCGCCCTCGAGAGCGTGGTCCCGCCGATCCCGTCCGAGGTGGTGCTGCCCTTTGCGGGGTTCGCTGCGGCCCAGGGCCGGATCAACCCCTGGCTGGCCTGGCTGGCCGCCACCCTCGGTGCCCTCGCGGGCGCCTACCTGCTGTACGGACTCGGTGTCCTGCTGAGCTATGAGCGCCTCCACCACCTCGCGGGACGCCGGTGGTTCCTGCTGTTCGGGCAGCGCGACCTCGAGCGCGGGCACCGCCTGTTCCTCGAGCACGGCGAGGTGCTCGTGCTCGTCGGCCGCTGCGTCCCGCTCATCCGCTCCATCGTCTCGGTGCCGGCCGGGCTGACCGGCATGCCTCTCTGGCGCTTCACCCTGCTGACCGCCGTGGGCAGCGGGGTGTGGAACGGCGTGTTCATCTTCCTCGGGTACCGGCTGCAGGAGAACTACACCGCCGTGGAGCGGTATGCCGCGCCGGTCAGCCGGGCGGTGGTGGCAGTGGCACTGCTCGCGCTGGTCTGGCTGGCCGTGCGCAGGGTCCGGCAGCGCAGGCGGGGGGAGGACGAAGCGCCCCTGCCCGAGGAGACGCCCTCGTCCCCCGAGGGAGGCCACGGCTGACCGTCCCGCGGGCCGCTCGGGCGCGGGCTCGCGGCGGGGCCGGCTCGGCTCAGAGGGCCTCGGCGACCCGCCGGACCGCCTCCAGGGTGCGATCCACGTCGTCGGGGGTGGTCGCCCAGCTGGACACCGAGCACCGCTGCACCGCGCGCCCCCGCCAGCTGGCCGGGGTGAACGCCGCCGTGCCGTCGGCCAGCAGCCGGCGCCCGGCCTCGACCGTGCGCGCGTCGTCACCGAAGGCTGCGAGGACCTGGGTGAAGGCGACGTCGTTGACAACCTCCACCCCCGGGATCCGTGCCAGCCCCTTGGCCATCCGTGCGGCACGGTCGCAGAGCTGCTCGACCAGGGCCGCGAGGCCCTCCGTCCCGAGGCTCCTCAGGGCCGCCCAGACGGGGAACCCGCGTGCCCGGCGGGAGAGCTCCGGCACGCGCTCCATCGGGTCACCGGTGCCCCCGATGAGGTAGTCGGCCTCCACCCCGAAGGAGGCGACCAGCGCTGCCTCCTCGCGGACCAGGGCGAGCCCGCAGTCATAGGGCACGCTCAGCGTCTTGTGCGCGTCAGTCGCCCACGAGTCTGCCTCGGCCAGGCCGGACGTCAGGTGGCCGAACCGCGGACTGGCCGCGGCCCAGAGCCCGAAGGCGCCGTCGACGTGCACCCAGGCCCCGTGGCGGCGAGCGACCTCGATCGCCTCGTCGAAGGGATCGAAGGCCCCGGTGTGCACCTCCCCCGCCTGCAGGCACACGATCACGGGCCCGGACCCGTGGTCGAGCGCGGCGGCGAGTGACTCGGGCCGGAGCCTGCCCTGCTCGTCGCTGTCCACCTCGACGACGGCCTGCTGCCCGAGGCCGAGGTAGCGCACCGCGAGGTCGATCGTGTCGTGGCGGTCCCGGCCGACCGCGACCCGCACGGGAGGAGCCCCGCCCAGCCCGCGGCGGTTGACGTCCCAGCCCTGCCGCGCCAGCACCGCGTGGCGAGCGGCGGACAGACAGGTGAAGTTGGCCATCATCGCGCCGGTGACGAAGCCTGCCGTCGTGCCGGCGGGCAGGCCGAGCGCCTCGACGACCCACTGTCCGGCAACGCTTTCCGCGGCCGCCGCGGCGGGGGTCAGCGAGTTGAGCCCGGTGTTCTGGTCCCACACACCAGTCAGCCAGTCGGCCCCCAGCGCGGCAGGCAGCTCGCCCCCGATGACGAACCCGAAGAACCGGCCGCCGGGAATGCCGGCCAGCCCCGGGTCGGCTCGTCGCGCGAGCTCCGCCAGGACCTCGACCGGGTCCGACGGGGCCGCGGGAAGCGGACCGCCGAGCGCTTGGCACATCTGCTCGTAGCCGGCCCTCGGCCAGACGGGGCGACCGTCGAGCGAGTCGAGGAACGAGATCGCCAGGTCGTGCGCCGCGCCCAGCACCCTGCGTCGATCGTCCATGGCCGGCTCCCTTCTCCTACCCGGACCGTAGCCCCCGCGGCCCTTGGAGGACGACCCGTTGGACAGCACTCCACCAGCGGGGTTGCCTCGCCTCCTCCGGATGGAGGGGACCGGCTCCCACCGACTGCTGTCCATGTCCTAGAACCACGGTCGGTGTCGGCCCGACGCGCCGCTGCCTAGCCTCGAAACACTTTGAACGCCAGCCCCGTTCGTCGTCCGCGGACAGGGCGGAGGAGAGAGGGAACCCGGTGGCACGGACACCCGCCGGGCCCGAGTCCGGGCTGCGCCCACAGGCGGTGAGCTCGTCGGCGGCTGCCCCCCGGTCCGCCCTCGCGTGACCCGTCGGGCGCGGACGCCACCACCCAACGCCGGTTCTCCCCGAGAGGCTCGCCCGTGCTGCCGACCCTCCCCACGGACCGCCGCGCCGCAGCGGTGCTCGTCTCCGGTGCGGTGGCCGCTGGACTGGCCGTCGTCCTCACTCTCGGCGGGGACCCAGGTCCCGGCCAGGGGCTGGTGGCCGGCACGCCCACGGGCACGGCGCCACCGACGACGCCCAGGCCGCGCACCGCCCCTGCTCCACCGGTCAGCACGGCCGCCCCGGAGACTCCGGCGACGAGGTCGACGCCGACAGCGGCGACATCCCCGCCCCGGGCGACCACCACGCCCCGCGCCCCCGCCGCCACCAGGGCCCGACCACCGACGAGACCGACTGCGACCAGGCCTCCGGCCACGCGACGGGCTGCCCCCACGCCGAAGCCGGCACCGCGCCCACCCTCGGCCAGCCGGGGCCCCACGGGCTGGGCAGCCCTCAACGCGGCGATCAGCCGCATCCCGGGCTACCGGTCGTCGGGGATCACCTGGACCGTCACGTCGCGCTACGGGCACTACGGAACGACGGACCTGGCCACCAGCGACATCTACATCTCTCCCACCGTGCCGGTGTCCCTGCTGGACTCCGTCGTCCGCCACGAGTACGCCCACGTGGTGACCGTGCGCGTGTACGGGGGGCAGTGGCGACTGGCCAAGAGCGCCCTCAACGCGGCGTTCGGCGGCTCGGGGATGACGGGTGCGGAGCGGGCGGCGGACTGCATGGCGAGGTTGATGGGCGCCTCGTGGACCAACTACACCTCGTGCTCGAGCAGCGCGTGGCGCAACCACGCCCAGCGCCTCCTCGCCGGACGCCGGGTCTGAGCTCCTCCTGGGCCGAACGGACGCACTTCACCACAAACGCGGGACAGAAGGTGCGAATCGGCCCTACCGTGAGCGGGCCCGCACCGCTTCGCCTGGAGACCGACATGCCCTCCGCCCCCCGTTCCACTGCCCGCCTCGTGCTGCTGCGCCTGCTCGCGGCGGCCGTCACGGTGACGACCGCCGCGGCCACGGCGACGGCCTCGCCCGCCTCCGCTGCGCCGGTGCCGCCCACGCCCACGGGCCTGCCCGCCGGCGTCGAGGCCTTGGCCTCGTACGTGGGTGCCAACTCGTGCGACGCTGCCGCGAAGCCCGGGGCCACCGCGCTTGGCGCGCTCCTGACGAGCACGTACGCCGGCACCAGCTTCCACGTCGCCCGGCCCTGCGGGTCGGACTCGCTGGCGACGACGGAGCACTACGACGGCCGTGCCGTGGACTGGATGGTCAACGCCCGGAACACCACGCAGCGCGGCTACGCCTCGGCGGCGCTGAGCTGGATGCTGGCGAAGGACGCCCGCGGCAACGCCCACGCCGTGGCCAGGCGCCTGGGCGTCATGTACCTCATCTGGAACAACAAGACGTGGTCCGCCTACCGGCCTGAGGAAGGGTGGCGGGAGTACAGCGGCTGCCTCAGCACGGCGAAGGCGGGCACGGCCTACGACACCGCCTGCCACCGCAACCACGTGCACATCTCGCTCTCCTGGGCCGGTGCGATGAAGCGCTCGTCGTACTGGTCCAAGGCCGTCGCGCAGCCCGAGTACGGCCCCTGCCGCACGGCATACCTGAACTGGGCACCACCGCGGACCTCCGCGAACCTCACACGGTGCACCACTCCCGCCAAGGTGGTGGCGAAGCCCGGCGCCTCGTCGCTCGGCCGGCAGCTCGTGGGCTACTCGGGCATGTACCTGCGCCAGGGCTCGACCGGGCCGGCCGTCTCCGCGCTCCAGCGTGCGCTCGGCCTCTCTGCGTCCGGCTCGTTCTCCTCGACGACCCGCACGTCGCTGCTGTCGTGGCAGGGTCGCCAGGGCCTGCGGGGCACGGGGGTCACGGACGCCCTGACGTGGTACCGGATGACGCGGCCCCACTCGGCCGAGCCTGCGTCGAAGGGTCTTGACGGAGACGCCCGGCCCGACCTGCTGACCCGGCGGACCAACGGGGACCTGGCGCTCCACACCTCGGCCGCGGATCCGGGAGGACGGGTCGTCGGGCTGGGCTGGGACGTCTTCGACACGGTCATCGGCGCGGCGGACTTCTCCGGCGACGGGTCCGGCGACGTGCTGGCGCGCAAGCCCGACGGCACCCTGTGGCTCTACGCCGGGACGGGTGCTGGGACCTTCCGCGCCGGAGTCCGCATCGGCCTGGGCTGGCAGGTGTTCACGGAGATCCTCTCGCCGGGTGACTTCACCGGGGACGGCGCGGCCGACGTGCTGGCCCGCAAGCCGGACGGCACCCTCTGGCTGTACGCCGGCAACGGCCGGGGTGGCTGGGCCGCCGCGGGCCGGAGGGTCGGCCTGGGTTGGCACGTGTTCGCGCACGTCGTCCCGGGAGGCGACCGCACCGGGGACGGCCGTTCGGACGTGCTGGCGCTGCGGCCCGACGGCAGCCTGTTGGTCTACGCGGGCAACGGGCGCGGCGGCTGGGCGGCCGCCGGCCAGACCGTGGCCCGCGGCTGGGACGGCTCGGCCCCCGTGGTCGGCGTTCGCTAGGGCGCGGTGCCGTCGGCGGTCGCCACGCCCTCGAGCGCCGCCGACCCGGCCCGCGTCTCGTCATGGCCCACACCGAGCGCCGTGTCGAGCTGCTCGTCTGTCAGCGGCCGGTCGGCATCGGTCGCCGCTGTGATGATCTCCCCGAGGAGCTCGATCTCCGCACCCAGAGCCTCGTCGTTGATCTCGGGGTCGTCCGGCATGGTCACCATGCCGTGCCAACGTCTGGCCACGACCGGGGTCACGGCACCACGGCCGTTGGTCGCCGGTCAGGATCCACAAGCACCCGAACGACCCATGCGCCCCTCGGCCGTTCAGCCGATGTCGCAGACCCGGCCTGACCACTGATCGACGCGAAACCCGCTGCCTCGCCTCGGGCTGGTCTGCCATGATGCGCCATGGCCGCGTCACCCGAGCTGCGCGCCGCCGAGGCCCTTGCTGCCGCTCGCCTCGCCCACTCCGTCGTGCTGGTCGAGGGGCCCAGCGACCAGGTCGCCGTGGCGACCCTGGCTGTGCGCCGTGGGCGTGACCTCGAGGCGGAGGGCGTCGCGATCGTGCCGATCGGCGGGGCCACGAGCATCGGACGCTTCCTCGACCTGCTCGGGCCCGATGGTGCGGGGCTGCGCCTCGCCGGGCTCTGCGACGCCGCCGAGGAGCGCCACTTCCGGCGCGGTCTCGAGCGGGCCGGGCTCGGCCGGCACCTGACCCGCGAGCAGATGGAGCGCCGTGGCTTCCACCTGTGCGTGGCCGACCTCGAGGACGAGCTGATCCGGGCACTCGGTGTCGCCGCCGTCGAGGCGGTGGTCCACGACGCCGGTGAGCGGGCAGCGCTGCGCACGTTCCGCCAGCAGCCGGCGCAGCAGGGCCGCTCCCCCGAGCAGCAGCTGCACCGCTTCATCGGCACGCGGTCCGGCCGGAAGGTCGAGTACGCCCGGCTGCTCGTCGAGCGCCTCGACCTCGCCCGCGCGCCTCGCCCCCTCGACGGAGTCCTGTCCCACGTCTGATGACGCGCGGCCGCCGCGGTGTGCGCGCTACGCGACGTCGTCCGCCCGCGGCACACGCACCGAGGGCAGCTCGGCTCGGTGGCCGAGGTGCTCGAGCCACCCGACCAGGACCCGGTGCAGGGCGTCGGCGCCGACGATCGGGCCGCGCGGGTCGGGCAGGTCGGTGGGCCAGACGAGCATCGCGCGGTCCTGCCACCCCCCGAGGCCGCCGTGGCAGCCGACGAGCCCCTCGAACGCCGCCACCTCGCCGAGGTCGTCGAGCAGGCTGTTGACGTAGAGGTCCGGCGCCTCGGGCATCAGGGCCGCCCGCAGGACGAACTCCGGTGCGTGGGGTCCGAACCGGGCCAGCGGGTCGTCCCCCACGACGACGCCGTCCCGCACGCGGTGCTCGCCCGTGCGGCCGAGCGCCACGGGGCCGTGCTCCTCGGTGTCGACGACGACGAAGCCCACCCCGGGGTGGGCGACCAGCCCGGGTACCAGCGCGGGGAAGCGCGACGACAGCTCCGCGAGCGTCACGCGTCGGGTCTCGCCGGCGACATAGACCAGCCCGAGGTTGCCCGACCCGAAGACCACGAACCGCTCGTCCTCCGCCGACGGCTCGACGGCGGCACCGGCCCGGGCGTCCACCGTCCCCTCCACCGGCTCCGGGGGGGCCAGCCGCACGGAGGCTCCCGCCAGGGCGCGGGCCAGGACCGACTCGCTGCCGCCGGTGGACGCGAGGAAGGCACTGAGCTGGCTGGATCCCTCGGTGTTGCGCTCGGACGCGAGGACCTCGGTGTCCGAGAGGCGGCTGACGAGTCGCGCGAGGTCCTCGCCGTACCGGTCGGCGAACACCGCCCCCTGGGACTGCCCGTGGTCCGACAGGACGACGATGCGGTACGGGCGCGGAGCCACCTCGGCCACCTTCTCGAGCTGGGTGAGCACCGCGTCGATGCCCTCGAGTGCCGCCAGCGACTCTGGCTGCATGATGCCCGCGTGGTGGGCCACGGCGTCGTAGTCGACGTAGTCGACGTAGATGGCACGCCGCCCGCGCAGCATGGAGTCCGCCACCAGCATCGTGTTGAGGTCCCGCAGCACGCCGTTGAGCCCGGCGCGCTCGAGCGCGAAGCTCCAGCCGCGGTGCACACGCGGGCGGATGCCGCGACGGCGCGCCCGGCTCGCCTGGAAACGCTCGCGGACCACCTCGCTGAGGGTGCGCGACAGCCCTCGGGCCAGACCCTCCGGCCGGGCGAGGAACTGCGAGATCGCCAGCCGTGACTCGCGCCCCTCCTGCGAGCGACCCACGGCGCTCATGGTGGCGAAGACGGTCGGGGCGTCGCCGGTGAAGAGGTTGCTGATGGAGACGCCGTCGTCGGCGAGCAGGCCGTGCCCGGTCGTGCGTGCCGCCTCGATGGCGGCGGCGTCGCTGGGCCGGTTGGCCACGAAGATCTTGCCTGTCGCGCGGTCGATCCAGCGGAAGGCCGGGATGCCCTCGATCGTGCCGTGCAGGATCCCCATCTGGCTCACCGGAGTCGTGGCAGGCAGCTTGGGCGTCCACTCCACCATCCGGTGCGAACCGTCGCGCACCCAGCGCGAGAGGGTGGGGAGGGTCCCAGCACGCACTCCCCACTCGAGCAGGGGAAAGGGCACTCCGTCAGCCTGGACGAACACCACACCGGGCATTCCCGGATCCTCCACCCGGTCTCGCCCGACACGGCGCCGCCGGCGCAGCAGCGTCGCGGTCACGGCCTCGTCGGTGCCGGCGGTCCCCACCCACACGAACAGGGTGGACACCGCGGCGACGATCCAGGCGGCCAGGACCGAGGTCCACACGGTGACCTCGGCCTCGAGGGAGTAGCTGAGGATCAGCCAGACGACCAGCGCCTGGCCGAAGAGGCCCAGGAGGACAGCGCCGACCCACCCCAGCAGGACGGCTCCGTGGACCAGCAGGGGGCGCAGCACCGCCCCACCGACCATGATCAGGACGGCCGCGACGAGCGCCTGGACCCAGCCGCCGACGTCGAAACCCGGTAGGAGCCACGAGGCAATCTGGAGACCCAGGCTTGCCCCGAGCAGACCGAGCAGGGCCCGGCCGAGGTCGCCCCGCCGGAGCCGCGGGCGGAGGTCGGGCCGCCCCGCTTCCATGCCTCGGACTGTACCGGCCGGACGCACACCACCGGGGCGGGATCCGCGCATCACCCATGCCTAGGCCCTCGGCACGCCGCCAGCCTCATCCCGCGCGGGTGATGAACGCCGGCGCCTCTCGCGCAAGGCTGGTGGCCACTGGGGGACCGCCGGAGACCGGCGTGCGACCCCCGTCCTGAAGGAGGGTGAGAACCACATGAACGATGCATCCGGCGTCGATGTCCATGGCCCCATCGACTTCGTCGTGATCGAGTTCACCGGCAACCGCCTGACCGGCCGGACGGCGCAGGAGCTGGTGAACCTCGTGGAGCGCGGGATCATCTGGGTGTACGACCTCCTCATCGTGGGCAAGGCGGAGGACGGCTCGGTCTACGGCCTCGAAGTCGCCCCGGGCTCCCAGGACCAGGTCGGTGGTTTCGCCGACCTCTCCTGGGCCCGCTCCGGCCTGCTGAGCGAGGACGACATGCGTGAGGCCGCCGGCGCGATGCGCCCGGGCACGGTCGCCGCCCTCATCGTCTACGAGAACGCCTGGGCCATCCCGTTCGTGGCAGCCGCCAGGGAGGCCGGCGGCGAGCTCATCGCGGGTGGACGCATCCCCGCGCAGGACGTCATGGCTGCGCTGGAGTCCTTGGAGCTGGAAGCGACACCCTGAGAAGCCACATCCTGAGGAGGAGACATGCCAGGACTCATTCGAGGCATCGCCAGGACGGCGGCGATCGCCGGCACCGCCTCCGCGGTCAACGGCCGTGTGCAGCGGCGCCAGGCTGCCAAGTTCGCCGAGCAGGACGCGCAGACGGCAGCCGCGCGTCAGGAGGCCTACCAGCAGCAGTTCGCGCCGCCTCCACCCGCGCCGGCCCCCGCGGCGCCAGCGGCGCCAGCGGCGTCGGGCGGCACCAGCGACATGCTCGAGCAGCTCAAGGCCCTCGGTGACCTGAAGGCGCAGGGCGTCCTGACCGAAGAGGAGTTCGCGGCCCAGAAGGCCCGGATCCTCGCCGGGTGACGCATCGGGACGGCGAGCAGCTGACGCATCGGGACGGCGAACAGCGCGCCTGGACAACGCCGCCCGCGTGCGTGGGCTTCCGCCTGTGAGCCCGGCCTGCAGCGGCATGAGACGGCGATGCACGCACGCAACACTTGCCCGTACGCAACACTTGCCCGCACGCAACAAGGGTCTGGCCCTCCGTTGGCCGGAGGGCCAGACCCATCGCGAGCGGGCGTCAGACCAGGGCTTTGGCCTTGAGCTGATCGTACTCCGCCTGCGAGATCGCCCCGGAGTCGAGCAGCTTGCGGGCCTGGGCGATCTGGTCCGCGGGGGTGTTGGCCGATGATGAACCGGCGACCTCGCGGATGTAGGCGTCCTGCTGCTTCTTGATGAACTCGGCGTCCCTCTGTGCGCGCTCGGTCATGCCCTTGCCGCGGACGATGAGGTAGATCAGCGACGTCAGGAGGGGCAGGAAGATCAGGGCGATGATCCACACCGCCTTGACGAAGCCGGATGTCTCACTGTCGCGGAACAGGTCGGCCATGATGTGGAACAGCACCATGAGGTAGGCCATGAACGCGAACGTGATGATGATGAACCAGACGATGTCCCAGAATGACATTCCAGATCCTTCCCTTGTCGCAACCGCTTCAAGGGAAGTGTCATGGCCTCAATGCCCCACCACGTCATCTCCAGCGGATGACTCTGCGGGCCGGCTCCTCACGCGGCGTTCGGCGACGGGAGCAGCCGCAGCTCCCACGCGCGGCGCACCGCCTCGTTGCGCCGGGTCACCCCGAGCTTGCGCAGGATGCTGCGCACATGGCTCCGCACGGTGTTCACGGACACGAACATCGTGCTGGCGATCTCCTCGGTGGTGAGCAGCTCGGCCAGGTAGCCGAGCACCTCCTGCTCCTTCTTGGTCAACGGGATCACGATGGGGGCCTGTCCTGCCGCGACGTCGCTCTCCCTGGGCTGTCGGTGCTCGCCGGGCTCCGGTGCTGCCGACGAGGCAGACCCCGCCCGTGCCGCGGGGACCCTCACCTGGAGCCACCGGTGACCGGCTGCCAGCTTGCCGCGGTCGAGTAGCTGGCGGATCTCGTCCGGCGCCTCGAGGAAGGGCCTGCGGAGGTGCTCGGGAGCGGCCAGGTGAAGGGCCGACTCGAGGCAGCCCTGGGCAGCCGCTGCGTCCCCGTCGTGAAGCTCGCTCATCGCCCGGGCCAGCCAGCTGCCGACACGGACGGCGAGAGGGTCCGCCCTGCTCTGCGCCGGACGGGACGGCATCGCCACCTCCGCGCCACTGCCAGCAGCGAGCCACGCCCGGCGAACGGCGAGGGAGCACTCGATGTGGTCGCACCCGCCGATGTCGCCCAAGGTCGCCAGGGCGCCCTCGGCATCACCCTGGGCCATCAGGAGCGCTGCCAGGTCCGCCAGCAGCGAGCGGTCCAGCCAAGCCCTCACAGGGGCGTCGAACTGCCCGGGCAGCACTGCCTGGAGCTCGGCGCGCGCCAGGTCGAGCTCGTCCTGGGCTGCCAGCAGCCGTGCCTTCAGCAGAGTCTCGACCTGGTGCAGGACCTTCGCGTCGTAGGACGGCGCCAGCTCCTCAGCGCAGCGGAGCAGGTCGTGCGCAGCGGTCAGCTCGTACTCGTCCAGGCGGACCCACGCGAACGCGAGGGCAGCCGCGCGAGACGAGCAGACCAGTCCGTTCCCAGCACCGTCCGCGGTCGTGACAAGGCGCCGTACGACCCCCAGGGCCTCGCGCAGGTTCCCCGCCATCGCATTCACGAGGGCGGCCAGGCCCTGCAGCTCTGCGACCGCGCCGTCGAGGTCCTGCGCGTGTGCTGCCTTGACACCCGCGGCCAGGACGTCATGAGCCGGCCCGAAACGCCCCAGCTGCAGGAGCATCCGCGCCTTGCACCCGGCGACGATGGCGGCGAGCTCCGCATGGGCGACCGGGTCGTGGACGGGCTGGAGGTGGAGCGCCGACTCCGCCGCGACAGCAGCGGTCAGGCCTGCCTCCGGGTCCTCCCCCAGGCCGGCCACCACCGCGTCCAGCACCACCACGGCCAGTGCGCAGGGCTGCGGGAGGTGACGCCCGTCCCGTTCCAGCAGCTTCCCAGCCAGGGCGAGCTCGGAGGCCGCGCGGTCAGCGTCGAGCTCCCGCAGCGCGAACAGGGCGCGCGTCACCCCCGCCTCCGGCACCTCGAGGTCAGCGGGAAGGTGCGCGAGCACGGTGGGCAACGGCGTGGGCTGGCGACGCGACAGCTCGCTGGCGTAGCAGAACCCGTTGACCACGAACCGCGCCGCCATGGCCCAGTCCTCCCCCAGCGCCGCGTGGCTGATGGCCGAGGGCAGCTGTCCGTGCTGGGCGTACCACTCGGCCGCAGCGCGGTGGAGCTCCGGCACGAGCGCGGGCCTCTCGAAGGCCAGCTGGCTGCGGAGGAACTCCCTGAAGAGCGGCTGGTAGTGGTATCGGTCGTCACTCCCCTGCACCGGCTCGATGAACGAGTTGCCGTGCGCCAGGAAGCGGAGCACACGCGCGTCACAGTGGTCACCCGTGAGAGCCTCCACGACACCGGGCTGCAGCTCGTCCACGACACACGTCCGCAGCAGGAGCTCCCGCACCGCCGCCGGCTGCGTCGCCAGGACCTCGCTCATGAGGTACTCGGCGACGTTGTCGGTGTCCCCTCGGAACGCGTCGATGGCGTGCTCGATGTCGGCGCGGCCCGCCAAGCTCATGGCCGCGAACCTCAGGCCGGCAGGCCATCCGCCGGTGCGGGTACGCAGCTTGTCGACGTCCCTGGGCGCGAGGGCGAGCCCGGCCTGCTGCATCAGCGCGGACGTCTCGTCGGCGCTGAAGGCCAGGTCGGCCGCCCGGATCTCGGTGATGGCGTCGTCCAGCCGATAACGGTGGAGCGGCAGGAGCGGGTCGATCCGGGTCGTCAGCACCAGGTGCAGCGCACCGCCAGACAGCGACATGAGGCGGTCCAGACCGTCCGTGACTGCACGGGGCAGGGAGTGCTCGCCGCAGTCGAGAACCCAGACGAGGGGGCGCCCGTGGGCGCGGATGCGCTCGGCCACGCGGGCGAGCGTCCTCGGACCGCTCCGGTCCCCTGCTCCGGTGGCGCCGTCGCGCTGGAGGTCGACACCCGCGCGTCGCATCTCCTCGATCGCCATGGCCCAGAAGTACGCCGCGGACGAAGGCGCCTCTGTCAGTCGGGTGTGGACCACGCCGCTCGGCCGGTCCTCCGCTTCCCACGCGCGCACGAGCACGGACTTGCCGTAGCCGGCCGGTGCGGTCACCAGCGTGAAGGGCCCGCGAAGCCCACGACGCACGAGCTCGACCAGCCGGGGCCGCTCGACCACACCGGCGACCCCGGCCGACCCGGGCCCGCTGTGCACCGCCGGGATGCCGGCCGTCGGGGACGATGGTCCCCCGGTCATCCTGGTCGCTGATGTAGGTCGTGGTGACACGAATGTCCTCCCGAGCACGGACACAAAGACGCGCATCCCCACGCCACCACACGCCGCCGTTCCTCCAAAGGGTCGAAGGTCCTGAACAGGCAGGGCGGGTCTCGTCACAAGAGACGAGGCGACCGGTCTCGTCGACGCCGGTGGGCAGCTGTCCCGGCGATTCACCGCCGTGCCACGCGTGGTTCACCCCTCAGGGATGACGCTGCGAACCCGTCCCTTTGCGAGCGTTCGGGTACGACGCTTTTGAACGGAGTACCTCCATGGCTCAGTCGATGTACGAGATCCGCGTGGCGGGAACCGTACCGGAGGAGGACCTCAGGGACATGGGAGCCGTCAGGGTCGCCCAGGACCAGGTCAACACCGTCCTGTACGGAGTCGCCGACCAGACGGCGCTCTACGGCCTGCTCGAGCGGCTGCGGGCCCTGGGCCTCGATGTCGTCGAGGTCCGCCGCGTCCCCGATCTCTCCCTCGGCGTCGACGAGGCCCCAGAGCCCGAACGAGGAGACAGGGCATGAACCGTCGAACGGGCTTCTCCTACGAGGTTGCCCTGCCGGGCGAGTTCGGGCAGGCCTACCTCGCCACGTTCGCCGACCTGGGGGTCCGTCGCGCCACCGCCTCCAGCGTGTTCCTCCTCGCGGTGCACGGCGCCGAGGCCGTTCCCGAGATCGCAGCCATGCTCCAGGCACGAGGTCTGACGATCCTGGGCATTCGACGGGTGGGCACCCGGGACGACGAACCCGCCTCACGGACACGTGTCCTGACGACGCAGCCGTCGGACGCGCCTCGTCAGCCCGTGCTCGTCGACGACGGGCCGTGCCTGTTCACGGCGAGGAACCGGGTTGGGGCTCCTCTCGGTGCGCCGACCGTGGCTGCCAGTCATAGACCACCGAGGTGCGCAACAGCACGTCCTGCACCGACCGGTTCTCTTGGTTGACGGCGGCCCACAGCAGCCCGACCGGGAACACCGAGCAGCAGAGGGCGCGCAGCAGGGCCCCGACGAGGCGGAGGTTCTCTCCCTCGCGCCCCACGACTCGCAGACCCATGACCAGCCCCCCGTAGGTGCGCCCGCTGATCCACCAGGAGATCGTCAGGTAGATGACGAGCACCACGAACGCCGACGTGAGGCTGAGGAACAGACCCATCTCCGGGAAGCTGAACCCGCGCGGGTCGATGAGGAAGAGGAAGCCGGCGAAACCGGCATACCCGAGGAGCAGCACGAGGCCGACCAGCAGGCCGTCGATCCCCGCGGCCACGATGCGCGTGACGAGGCCCGCCCGCTGCCCCTGGTGGGCGCGCGCCTCAGGCGGGAGTGGGGACACCCCGCCCTGCGACATCGCCGCCTCAGCGGGTTCCGTCGGGCGGCCGGGGCGTCGCGCCCTCCACGGGCTCGTGGCCGCTCGGCCCCCCGAGGACGTGCGCCGGGTGCCTGCTCTTCCGTCGAAGGAGCAGCCGGTCCACCGCTCGTCCCACAGCCTCGTCCGCCGCGATCCCCTGCAGGCGGGCGCCCCGGACGGCGTCCGAGGCCATCGAGCCCGTCGACTCGCGGATGATCTCAGGCAGGTCCACCCCGTCGATGACCTCCTCCGCGAGGCCGATGAGGTCAACGTGCGCGATGACGGCGTTCACCAGCGCGTCGAGGTCCACCCGCTGCAGCACCACCGCGGTCAGGTCCACCCGGTCCAGCACCGCCTCGACGTCGACTGCGGCGACCACCGCGTCGAGGTCGACGTGCTCCAGCACCACGTCGGTCAACCTGAGGCGACGCAGCGCCTGGTCGGCGGCCCAGGGGACGACGGCATCGAGCACACGGGAGAGATCGGCCCCCAGGGCCGCACGGCGCGAGGCCCCCCGCGAGGTCACCGAGGACAGGAGCCGCTCCGGCTGGAACCGTGGTGGCACTCCGGGCGCCGCGCGGGCAGCCCGGCGGACGACGGGACGCGCCACCGAGCCCATGCGTCGCGCGGCCGTCGTCGCCAGGGCCACGGACAGCGCGGAGGCGCCGAGGACGAGGTCGACCGGCAGGGCGGACGGGTCTCGCCGGGCCGAGGGGTCCGGCGGTGCCGACGACGGCTCGATGGGCGCCACGACCACATCCTGTGCGGTGGCCTCCCCCCTGGCATCGCCTGCGGCGGATGAATCCCCCCGGCCTGCCACGGGCAGCCCGGGTGGCCCGGGTGGCCCCTACCCGTCATCCCCCGCGGTGGGTGAGGCAGGGCCCCTGCGGCAGGGTGCACTCTGGGTCGCAACCACCGCGTGCGCCTCGCACTCGAGCGGACCCTGCGACGCCTGGACGGTCGCTGCTCCTCGAGACGCGCGCACCGGTCGAGAGGAGCCTGGTCGTGGACACCGCCACTCCCCCGCCGGCCGCAGAGGTGGCCGCTGCCGCCGCGAGCACGGTCCTGGTGACGCTGGCCTCCGCCCAGTTCCTCATGACGCTGGACAGCTCGGTCATGAACGTGTCGATCGCGACGGTCGCCGAGGACGTCGGCACCACGGTGACGGGCATCCAGACAGCCATCACGCTGTACACGCTGGTGATGGCATCGCTGATGATCACCGGCGGGAAGATCGGGCAGATCCTCGGGCGCAAGAGAGCCTTCGCGATCGGCTGCGTCATCTACGGCGCCGGCTCGTTCACCACGGCGCTCGCCCCCAGCCTGCCGGTGCTGCTGCTCGGCTGGTCCCTTCTCGAGGGCATGGGCGCCGCGCTGATCATGCCGGCCATCGTGGCGCTGGTGGCGTCGAACTTCGGCCGCGCGGACCGGCCCCGCGCGTACGGCCTGGTCGCGGCCTCGGGCGCGATCGCCGTGGCAGCCGGGCCCTTGATCGGCGGCCTGATGACCACGTACGCCTCCTGGCGATGGGTCTTCGCCGGTGAGGTGGTCATCGTCCTGGGCATCCTGGTCCTGGCCCGGAGGATGGCGGACGTCGAGCCGGACCGCAGCGCGCACCTGGACCTCACCGGCACGGCGCTGTCGGCGGCCGGCCTCGGACTGGTCGTCTTCGGCATCCTCCAGGGCGGCAGCTGGGGCTTCGTCAACCCCAAGCCGTCCGCGCCGTCCTGGCTGGGCCTGTCGCCCGTGGTCTGGCTCGTCATCGCCGGCGGCCTCGTCCTGCGCGGGTTCCTCGCTTGGGAGCGCCGCCGACTCGCACGAGGTGAGGCAGCGCTGATCGACCCCGCGATGCTCGAGAACAAGCTGCTGCGCGGTGGCCTGACGTCGTTCTTCTTCCAGTACCTCCTGCAGGCGGGCCTGTTCTTCGCGGTGCCCCTCTTCCTCTCGGTGGCCCTCGGGCTCTCGGCCATCGAGACCGGACTGCGGATCATGCCCCTGTCCGTGACCCTGCTGCTGGCCGCGGTCGGAGTGCCGAAGTTCTTCCCCCTTGCCTCACCCCGGCGGGTCGTGCGACTGGGGTTCCTGTCGCTCTTCGCCGGGGTCGTGTCGCTCATGCTGGCCCTCGAGGTCGGCGTCGGGCCCGAGGTGGTCACGGGGCCGATGCTGCTGGCAGGCCTGGGGATCGGCGCCCTGGCGTCACAGCTGGGCGCGGTCACGGTGTCGGCAGTTCCTGACGAGCAGAGCGCCGAGGTGGGCGGTCTGCAGAACA
>NZ_DATBMI010000068.1:0-20590 GCF_036554925.1 Pedococcus sp. | reverse complement strand
GTCGCGCCTGCCGGAGCAGGCGCGACGACGGGGGGCGACTGGGAGGATTCTGGTCCGGGGGTCATTGCCTCGGAGCCTAGCCCCCGGGGCCCGGCTGCAAGCGCACCAGGACCCGGGTCAGGGAGTCGACGCGCCTCAGCTGGCGGGGGTCGTCTCGCGCTTCTCCTTGATCTTGGCGGCCTTGCCGCGCAGCTCGCGCAGGTAGTACAGCTTCGCGCGGCGGACGTCACCGCGGGTGACGACCTCGATCTTGTCGATGATCGGGGTGTGGAGCGGGAAGGTGCGCTCGACGCCGACACCGAAGGAGACCTTGCGCACGGTGAAGGTCTCGCCGACCCCACCGCCGTGGCGGCGGATCACGACGCCCTTGAAGACCTGGACGCGCGAGCGGTTGCCCTCGACGACCTTGACGTGGACGTTGACGGTGTCACCGGCGCGGAACTCCGGGAGGTCGTCGCGCTGGGAAGCCTTGTCGATCTCGTCGAAACGCTGCATGGCGGGTTCGCTTTCTCGCAGGTGCCACAGGTCACCCACGGGTTCGTACTGCTGACGTGGTCGGTGTCGCGCCGCGGTGCTCGAGCGGGCCGCGTGCCGATGGCACTCCCCCTGCGGCAGGGGCCGGATGTTCGTGCTGGCGCGACCAGTCATTCTGCCACGGCCCGCCCCCGCCGCTGAAATCGTGCACTGGGGCTAGCGTGACGCCGTGACGATCGACCCCGGCTGGCCCGTCGCCGCTGCGCTCGTCCTGCTGATGGCGCTCACCCTGGCCGCCCACCGCCTCAGCGGCATGGGGCTGGGGCGTGAGGCTCTCGTGGCGGGCCTGCGTGCCTGCGTCCAGCTCGGGCTCGCCGCGGTCGTGATCACCGCGGTCATCGGGAGCCTGGCCCTCTCGACGCTGCTGGCCCTGGTGATGTTCGCGATGGCGGTGCTGACCACGAGCCGGCGCGTGGAGGCGTCGGGGGCGTGGCCGTGGGCGGCGGCCGCGATGGCCTGTGGCGTGGTGCCGGTCCTCGCCGTCGTGCTGGCCACGGGGGCCGTGCCCCTCGAGGGCGTGGCGGTCATCCCGGTCGCCGGGATCATCATCGGCAACGCGATGACGGCCCACACCCTCGTCGGTCGGCGGACCTTCGCCGCGCTCCGCGAGGAGCACTCGCAGTACGAGGCGTGCCTGTCACTGGGCATGCTCCCGGCCCGGGGCATCGGCGAGATCATCCACCGCCGCGCTCCCGAGGCGCTGCTCCCCGGGCTCGACCAGGTCCGCACCACCGGGATCGTGACCCTGCCCGGCGCCTTCATCGGGGTGATGCTCGGCGGCGGGTCCCCCGCCCAGGCCGCCACCGCCCAGGTGCTCGTCCTCTTCGGGATCATGGCGGCCCAGACGGTGACGGTGTCGGTCGCGGAGCGCCTCGTCGAGGCCCGGCGGCTCCTGCCCGCGGACCTGCGCCGGTCACTGGTCGACTGAGCCCGCGGACTCGGCGACCGAGCCCGCCCGCAGCGAGCTCGCGTCCGCAGCGGCGAGCAGTGCCGCGGGCCCTCAGTCCCCCAGCGGCTCTGCCAGCACCTCGCGGTCCCTCGCGTCGAGCGCCTGCTCGTCGAGCGCGGCGAGCATGTCAGGTCGGCGACGGGCCGTGCGCCGGAGCCGCTCGTCCCGGCGCCACCGTGCGATGGCCGCGTGGTTGCCGGACAGCAGCACGCCCGGCACCTCGCGCCCGCGCCACTGAGCCGGCTTGGTGTAGACCGGGTACTCGAGGAGGCCGTCCTCGTGCGACTCCTCGACGAGGGACTCGGCGTTGCCGATCACGCCGGGCAGCAGCCTGGCGACCGCCTCGACGATCGCGAGGACCGCCACCTCGCCGCCGTTGAGGACGTAGTCGCCGAGCGAGACGACCGACACCTCGAGGCCGAGGTCCTCGGCGGCGTGCTCGTAGACCCGCTCGTCGATCCCCTCGTAGCGTCCACAGGCGAACGCCAGCCACGGCTCCCGGGCCAGGCCGCGCGCCACCTCCTGGGTGAACGGCTGGCCGCCCGGTCCCGGGACGATCACGTGAGGCCGGCCCGCACCCTGCGTCGGCAGGCCACCTCCTGCGGAGGCATTGCCACCCTCTGCGGGGGCAGTGCCACCCTCTGCGGCGGCGGTTCCGCCCTCTGCTCCCGGCCCGAGGGCGACCACGTGGTCGAGCGCCTCCGCCCAGGGCTCCGGCCGCATGACCATGCCCGCGCCGCCGCCGTAGGGCGTGTCGTCGACCGTGCGGTGGCGGTCGTGGGTGAAGTCGCGCAGGTCGTGCACGCGAAGGTCGAGCAGCCCGTTGCGGCGAGCCGTGCCGATCAGGGACAGGTCGAGCGGGGCGAGGTAGTCGGGGAAGATCGTGACGACGTCGATCTGCACGGCGGCGCGGCCCTCCCTCAGTCGGCGTTCAGCTCGAGCAGCCCGGGCGGCGCGTCGATGACCACGCGCCCGCCGTCGACGTCGACCTCGGGGACGATCGCCGACACGAACGGGACGTACGCGCTGCCGCCACCCGCGAGGCGCAGGACGAGCAGGTCCTGGGCCGGGCCCGTCTCGAGGCCGGAGACCGTCCCGAGCTCCACACCCGAGGGGTCGACCGCGCGGAGGCCGACGAGGTCCTGCTCGTACCACGCGTCCTCGTCGGCGCCTTCGGGGACGGCCTCGTCCTCGGTGTCGATGAGCAGGCGCGTGCCGCGCAGGCCCTCGGCGCCGGTGCGGTCCGGGATCCCGTCGAAGGCGAGCAGCCAGATCCCGTTGTGCACCCGGGCACTGCGGAGGCTGAGCTCGCGCGGGACCCCGGAGCCGGGCACGGCCTCGGTGGAGAACCGGGCGCCCGGGACGAAGCGCGCCTCCGGGTCGTCGGTGTGCACCTGCACGGTGACCTCGCCACGCAGGCTGTGCGCCTTTCCGATCCTGGCTACGACCCGTTCCATGTCACTTCCTCCTCAAGGCACGACGACGGGGTATGCCGTGGGGCCCCGACGCCCTGCGTGGGCGGTGGACTCACGGCATACCCCGTGGTGTGCGTGGTGCGGACGCTCGCTCAGCGGACGCGGTCGGTGTCGACGATGTCGACCCGGACGCTGTGCCCGCCCGCGAGGGCGCCCATCACGGTGCGCAGTGCGCTGGCGGTCCGGCCGGAGCGGCCGATGACGCGACCGAGGTCGTCCGGGTGGACGCGGACCTCGAGGACCTCACCGCGGCGCAGCTCCTTGCGCCGGACGGCGACGTCGTCCTTGTGGTCGACGATGCCCTTGACGAGGTGCTCGAGCGCCTCCTCCAGCACGGTCAGGCCTCGCTCTTCTCAGCCTCGGCCTCGGTCGCCTCGGCGGCGGGGGCCTCGTCGGCCTTCGGCTCCTCGGCCTTCTTCTCGGCCTTCTTCTTCGGGGTCGTCGCGGTGTCCTTGACGTCCTCGGCCTTGCCGGCGGCGGCGATGGCGGCCTCGTAGAGCTCCTTCTTGGAAGGCTTGGGCTCCTTGACCTTCAGCGTGCCCTCGGCACCCGGCTCACCCTTGAACTTCTGCCAGTCACCGGTGACCTTGAGCAGCGCCTCGACGGCCTCGGTCGGCTGCGCGCCGTGGCCGAGCCAGTACTGCGCGCGCTCGGAGTCGATGTCGATGAGCGACGGCTCCTCGGTGGGGTGGTACTTGCCGATCTCCTCGATGGCCCGGCCATCGCGCTTGACGCGCGAGTCCATGACGACGACGCGGTAGAACGGTGCACGGATCTTGCCCATGCGCTTCAGACGAATCTTGACGGCCACGTTTGTGGTGTCTCCTGTTTCTGTGTTGTGAGCACGGCGAGACCGGGTGGGGAACACGCGGGGTACCGGGGCTCGGTGTAGGCGTCCAGTCCCGGCGAGAGGGGCCTGGCCGGACGGGTACAGCCGACCATTCTGCCAGATGCCCGAGGGTGCCCCGACCAGGCGGCCTGGGGCAGCAGGCCCGCCGGGGTCGGTCAGCGGTTGCGCCAGGCGTCGGGCGCCGCGGCCATCGCCTTGACGTGTTCCGGGAGGTCCCCCGAGAGGGCCTGGGCCAGGCTCGTCTCGTCGAGCACCTCGCGGAGGCTGGCTCGGACCGCGACCCAGACGGTGGGCAGGTGGGTCGCGACGCCCTCGTAGCGGGTCTCGTGGGGGCGCAGCCCACGCACCTCGGCCAAGGGGCCGTCGACGGCGCGGAAGACGTCCCCCAGGCTGATCTGGCCGGGGTCGCGGCTGAGGGAGTACCCACCCCGGGCGCCACGGGTGCTCACCACGAGGCCGGCGCGCCTCAGGTCGGAGACGATCGCCTCGAGGAACTTGCGGGGCAGGTCCTGGCGGGTCGCGAGGCTGTCGACGCTCACGGGGCCCGCCTGCGACAGCGACGCCTCAGCGAGGGTCAGCATCGCCCTGATCGCGTATTCGGTGCGCGCCGAGATGTCCACGGCACGCATTGTGGCGCACTCGGGGGCCGACGTGGCGCACCCCCGGACGGACACCGGACGGGACCTCGGCGACGACGTGGGGATGCCGTATGCCGCATGGGCCCGCCCGGTGCGCCCC
Organism: Pedococcus sp.; assembly: GCF_036554925.1. Taxonomy (NCBI): domain Bacteria; kingdom Bacillati; phylum Actinomycetota; class Actinomycetes; order Micrococcales; family Intrasporangiaceae; genus Pedococcus; species Pedococcus sp. Next base: position 16,044 of record NZ_DATBMI010000068.1, on the reverse strand, counting down.
CTCCAGGGCGGGAGACCGTCCTCAGCCCGCGAGCGTGCTCTGCGCCGCGGCACGGGGCACGATGCCGCCGGCCGGTGCGCTCGCGTGGACGGTCTCCCCCGGTCGCAGGCCCAGGGCGTCGCTGGCCGCCCGGGTGACCTGCGCGGCGAAACGCTGGCCGTTCGCCTGGTCGACGAGCTCGACCCGGACCTCGAAGCCGAGCCGCACGACGCGTTCCACCGTGGCCCGCACGCGCGCGGGCAGCGGCTGGCCCTCGGGGACCAGAGCCACCCCGGGCTCACGCTCCAGGGAGATGTCGTGCGGCCGCACCAGCGTGCCGCCGAGATCGGCGACGGAGCCGAGGAAGGACATGACGAACGCGTTGGCGGGCTGCTCGTAGAGCTCCTCGGGCGTGCCCACCTGCTCCAGCCGTCCCTCGTTGAGCACAGCGATCCGGTCGGAGACGTCGAGCGCCTCCTCCTGGTCGTGGGTCACCAGCACCGTCGTCACGTGGACCTCGTCGTGCAGGCGGCGCAGCCACCGGCGAAGGTCGGCGCGCACCTTGGCGTCGAGCGCCCCGAACGGCTCGTCGAGCAGCAGCACCTGAGGGTCGACGGCCAGGGCGCGCGCCAGGGCCATCCGCTGGCGCTGGCCACCGGAGAGCTGGGCCGGGTAGCGGTCACGGAAGCCGCCGAGCCCGACCACCTCGAGCAGCTCGTCGACCCGCCGGTCGACCTCCGGTCGCGGCCGGCGGCGAATGGTCAGCCCGAAGGCGACGTTGTCGCGCACCGTCATGTGCTTGAAGGCGGCGTAGTGCTGGAAGACGAACCCGATGCCGCGCCGCTGCGGCGGCACGTCGGTGACGTCTTTCCCGTCGATGCGGACGCGACCGGAGTCCAGACGCTCGAGCCCGGCGATGGACCGCAGCAGAGTCGACTTGCCCGAGCCGCTCGGCCCGAGGAGGGCGGTCAGGGAGCCCGCCGGGATCTCGAGGCTGACGTCGTCGAGCGCGGCGAAGCTGCCGAAGTTCTTGTGGGCCGAGGTGACGGTGATCATGCGGAGCTCCTCTTGGTGCGGTCCAGCACGGCCATGCCGAGCAGGGTCAGCAGGGCCAGGCCCATGAGCAGCGTCGCCGCGGCGTAGGCCCCGTAGGTGTTGTGGTCGTCGATGTAGCGCGAGTGGACGAGCAGCGTGAGGGTCTGCGAGACGCCGGGAAACCCGGAGGAGACCATGATCACGGCGCCGAACTCTCCCAGGGACCGGGCCACCGTGAGCACCACACCGTAGGTCAGCCCCCAGCGGACGGCCGGGAGGGTGACCCGCCAGAACGTCTGCCAGGCGGACGCGCCGAGGGTGGCCGCCGCCAGCTCCTGGTCGGTGCCGATCTCGTGCAGCACCGGCTCGACCTCACGCACCACGAAGGGCAGCGTCACGAAGATCGTGGCGATGACCATGCCGGGGAGCCCGAAGATGACCGTGAGCCCGACGTCGCGCAGGCCCCCGAACCAGCCGTGGACGCCCCACAGCATGATCAGCGAGACGCCCACGACGATGGGCGAGACCGCGAAGGGCAGGTCGACGACAGCCTGCATGAGCCCCCGGCCGGGGAACCTCCAGCGCACCAGGGCGATCGCCGTGACGAGCCCGAAGACGACGTTGAGCGGCACCACGATCGCGAGGATGAGCAGGGACAGGTTCAGCGCGGAGATGGCCGCCGGGGTGCGGATCGAGTCGAGGAACGGCCCGACCCCGTCGCCGAAGGTGCGCCACAGGATGACCGCGATCGGCACCGCCAGCAGGGCCACGAGGTAGCCCAGGGCGACGGTGCGCAGCGCCAGGGTGGCCGGACGCGAGGTGGTCATGGCGCCCGCTCCTCTCGCTTCTGGCTCCGGCTCACGGCCAGGCGCATCACGAAGAGCGTGAGGAACGCGATGGACAGCAGCGCCACCGACACCGCCGCGGCGTTCATGGGCCGGTCGATCTCGATCTGCTGCTGGATGTACTGCGAGGCGACCTGCGTCTCGCGCGGGATGTTGCCACCGATGAGGACGACGGAGCCGTACTCCCCGATGGCCCGGGCGAAGGCCAGGCCGGTGCCGCCGATGACCGCCGGCGCGAGGGTCGGCAGGACCACCCGGCGGAACGTCGTCCAGCTGCCCGCCCCCAGCGAGGTGGCGGCCTGCTCGACCTCGCGGTCGGCCTCGATGAGCACCGGCTGCACCGAGCGCACCACGAACGGCAGCGTGACGAAGGCCAGCGCCACGATGAGGCCCCAGCGGGTCGCGTTGAGGTGGATCCCCACGGGGCTGCTCGGGCCGTAGAGCGAGAGCAGCACGATGCTGGCGACGATGGTCGGCAGGGCGAACGGCAGGTCGATCAGGGCGTTGACGAAGCGCTTGCCGGGGAAGTCGTCGCGGACGAGCACCCAGGCGATGAGCGTGCCCATCACCGCGTTGACACCCGCGACGAGGGCCGAGACCCCCACGGTGACCTTGAGCGAGGCCAGGGCCACCGGCGCGGTGACCGCCTCCCAGAAGCCGGCGAGGCCCTCGTCGAACGAGGCCACCGTCAGCGCGGCCAGTGGCAGCAGCACGATCAGGCTGAGCCAGAGCGAGACCACCCCGACGCCGAGCATGCGCCCGGCGCCGGGGACGACCCGGTCTCGTGAACGGGTGGCTGGCGGCAGGGACGCTGGGGGTGAGGTGGGGTGAGCGTCCCTGCGCGCCAGGGTCTTGGTCGACATCAGGGCACCTACCGGGTGGCCTTGTCGTAGATGGCGGCGATCGAGCCGACGTCCTTCTTGAACAGGCTGTCGTTCACGGTCTTCCAGCCGCCGAGGTCGTCGATCGTCCAGAGCTTCTCGGGCTGCGGGAAGTCCGCGGCGAACTCCTGGGCGACCGTGGTGTCGACCGGGCGGAAGCCTGCCTCGGCCCACAGCCGCTGGGCTTGCGGGGTGTAGAGGAACTCGTTGAACGCCTTCGCCTTGGCAGCGTTGGCGCCCTTGCTGAGCACCGCGGCGGGGTTCTCGATCTTGAACGTCTGCGGCGGGGTGACGTGCTCGACGGGGTCGCCGCCCCGCTCGATGAACAGCGCCTCGTTCTCGTAGCTCAGCAGGGCGTCCCCGCTGCCCTGGAGGAACGCCTCGGTGGCCTCACGGCCGGACTTCGGCTGGATCTTGACGTGGTCCGAGACGAGCGCGGACACGTAGGCCAGGCCGGCCTTGCCGTCCTTGCCGCCGGTGCTCTTGGCGGCATACGGCGCGAGGAGGTTCCACTTCGCCGAGCCGGAGCTGAACGGGTTGGGCGTGACCACCTCGATGCCGGGCTTCAGCAGGTCGTCCCAGTCCTTGATGCCCTTCGGGTTGCCCTTGCGCACCACGATGGTGACGACCGAGCCGAACGGGATGCCCTGGTGCGGACCCGCGTTCCAGTCCTTGTCGACCAGGCCGGCGTCGACGAGCCGGGTGACGTCGGGCTCGACGGAGAAGTTGACGAAGTCGGCGGCGGCGCCGGCCTCGACCTTGCGCGACTGGTCGCCCGACGCGCCGTACGACTGCTGGAACGACACGCCCTTGCCCGCGTCCGTCGCGTTGAACGCGGGGATGACCTTGTCGTAGCCGACCTTCGGCACGGCGTAGGCGTAGAGGTTGACGGTGCCGCCGCCCCCCTGGGCGACCGGCGAGGTGGCGCCGGCCGCGACGACGTCGCTGGAGCCGCCGCCCCCGCAGGCCGTGAGGGCGAGCGCCGTCAGTGCGGCGACGCCGGTCACGGCGGTGACTCGAATCCTGTGCATGGTTGAGCTCCTGTGCCCCCGGCGGGTGCGGCACCGCCGCTATTCCCGCTAGTCCTATGTGACAAGTAGGAGTTTGCGCCGGAGCTCCGCCCGGGTCAACCGCCCGGACGGGCCATCTCGCCCGATGGACGGCTAGGACATCTGGACGAGAGCGACGTCCCGCCAGGGCCCGACGCCGCCCCTCCTCCGTTTTCAGCATGCGAGATACGCCGGCAGCAGGTTGGTCGGGACGGGCGGATCCGGCATAGTCCTACTAGCCCTATAGGAATAGTCAGTTCCATAGGAATTCGCCCGAGGCGGTCCCCCACCGCCGTCATCGACACCGAGGGGAACCGATGCGCAAACTCATCCTGCTGGCCATCGTGGGTCTGGGGGCCCAGCTCGTCGACGGAAGCCTGGGCATGGCCTACGGCGTGACGTCGAGCACCCTGCTGCTCGCCGTGGGCACCAGCCCGGCGGCCGCCTCGGCGACCGTCCACCTCGCCGAGATCGGCACGACGCTGGCCTCGGGGGCCGCGCACTGGAAGTTCGGCAACGTCGACTGGGGGGTCGTGCTGAAGATCGGCATCCCCGGCGCGGTGGGCGCGTTCGCGGGCGCCACCTTCCTGAGCAGCCTCGACACGTCGGTCGCGAAGCCGGCCATGTCGCTCATCCTGCTCGCGCTCGGCCTCTACGTGCTGGCCCGCTTCACCGTGCGGGGGCTGCGCCGCGACCGCGCCGGGCACCCGCTGCGCACCCGCTTCCTCGCCCCCCTCGGGCTCTTCGGCGGCTTCATCGACGCCACCGGCGGCGGCGGCTGGGGCCCGGTGGGCACCCCTGCCATCCTCGCCAGCGGCCGGCTCGAGCCGCGCAAGACGATCGGCTCGATCGACACCAGCGAGTTCCTCGTCTCCGTCGCCGCCAGCATCGGCTTCCTGCTCGCGCTCGGCTCCTCCGGCATCCACCTCGGGTCGGCCCTCGCGCTGCTCGCCGGCGGCCTCGTGGCCGCCCCGATCGCGGCCTGGCTGGTGCGGCACGTGCCGCCGCGCGTCCTCGGGTCCGCGGTGGGCGGCCTGATCATCCTGACCAACGCCCGCACGCTGCTGCTCAGCGACTGGATCGACGCCGGCACCGCCACGCGGTATGCCGTGTACGCCGTGATCTGGGGCGTGTGGATCGCCGCGGTGGTGTGGTCGGTGCGGGCCTACCGCCGGGAGCGGGCCACCGAGCAGGCCCTCGCGGACCAGCCCGCCTCGAGCCCGGCCCAGCCGGAGCAGGTCGCGGTGCCCGACCCCGCCTGAGGGCACACCTCAGCCGACGACGCGGCCCCTCAGCACGATGCGCTGGGGGGCCGCGAGCACGCCCACGTCCCGGCGCGGGTCCTCGGCGAGGACGACGAGGTCGGCCTCGGCCCCCTCCTCCAGACCGGGCCGGCCCAGCCAGTCGCGCGCGGCCCAGGTGCCTGCCCCCAGCGCCTGCAGCGGCGACAGGCCCGCGCGGACCAGCTCGGCCACCTCCTGCGCCACGAGCCCATGGGGCAGCGAGCCGCCGGCGTCGGTGCCGACGTAGACGGGGATGCCCGCCTCGTGCGCCGCCGCGACGGTGGCGTAGCGCCGGGCGTGGAGGTCGATCATCCGGCGGTGGTAGTCGGGGAACTTCTCGCGGGCGGGCTCGGCGATCGCCGGGAACGTCGCGATGTTGACCAGGGTCGGCACGACCGCGATCCCCTGGGCGGCGAACTGCTCGATCGTGGCCGGCTCGAGCCCGGTCGCGTGCTCGACGCAGTCGGTGCCCGCGGCGGCGAAGTCGTGCAGCGACTCCTGCCCGAAGCAGTGCGCCGTGACCCGCGCCCCCTCCTCGTGGGCGGCGGCGACGGCCTCCTTCAGCACGTCCAGGGGCCAGCACGGCGCGAGGTCGCCGAGGTCGCGGTCGATCCAGTCCCCCACGAGCTTGACCCAGCCGTCGCCGGCGCGGGCCTCCAGCCGCACGCGCTCGACGAGCTGGTCGGGCTCGACCTCGTGGGCGTAGTTGCGGATGTAGCGGCGCGTCCGGGCGATGTGGCGACCGGCGCGGATGATCTTCGGCAGGTCCTCGCGGTCGTCGATCCAGCGCGTGTCCGACGGCGAGCCGGCGTCGCGGATCAGCAAGGTCCCGGCCTCGCGGTCCCCCAGGGCCTGCCGCTCTGCGGTCTCCCGGTCGACCGCGCCGTGGGCGTCGAGGCCGACGTGGCAGTGCGCGTCGACGAGGCCCGGCAGGACCCAGCCGCGCAGCGTCTGGACCTCCGCCGCGGCGACCGACGGCCGATCGAACGTCAGGCGGCCCCCCACGACCCACGCCTGCCCGCGGACGTCGTCGGGCCCGACGAGGACGGGACCGTCAAGGTGCAGCACCGTTGCCGTCATGGCCGCGACCCTACCGACCCGCGTCAGCTGGCGGCGTAGCCCTCCCCGAGGGCGGTCGACAGCCCGTCGTCGTGGCCGAGCGCCTCGAGCCGCGCCGAGAGCGCCCCGAACCGGTCGTTGGCCCGCACCCGGGTGTCGAGGGCGATGGCCCAACGCAGGAACGCCCCCCGCTCCACCGGGAACGGCCCCACCAGTCCCTCGTCCCGACGAGCGGCCTCGGCCGCGAGCAGGATCGCCTGGGCGGGCCGGTAGCGGTACTCGATCTGGCTGCGCAGGTCGCCGGCCGGGCCCTCGGCGTGCCAGGGCAGCATGCTGACGACGCCGTCGAACAGCTTGACCACCCGTCCGATGTCGTTGGCCGCGGCCCGGCGGATGAGGCCACTGAGGTAGGGCTCCCAGTCGTCGGGAGCGTCGGGGTCGGGGCGGCGCGTGACGCTGTCCAGCGCCGCCACGACCTCCGGCGGGGCGCCGCGCAGCCGCGCCCGGGCCAGCAGGTCGGGACCGAGGCCGCTGCCCTCGTCGTCCTCGTGCAGCACTGCGGTCACCTGATGGGCCGGGCCGTACCCGGCCGCCTGCACCAGCCGCCGAACGGCGCGCTGGCGGTCACCACCGCGGGGCCTGCCTGTGTCGACGGCCCCCCGATGCGCGCTGTCGGCCAGCGCGATCGCCTCGTCGAGTGTGAAGCTCACACCACGACGCTAGGACGGTGCCGTGCGGGGTGAGAGTCCTCCCCGAGAAACCGGCCGAACGGGTGAGCGAGTTGGTCCGGACTCGACCGGGTTTGGTGGGGTGTGCCCTCGGACCGCTGCTACCGCCCCAGGAACTTCTCGAAGCCCTTGGGCAGGTTGGCGGGGTCCAGGTCGGCCGGTATGCCGCCGTCCCCGGCGCCCGGGGCACCGGCACCGAAGGCACCACCGGACGCGCGCGCCGCCTGGGCCTTCTCGGCCGCGGCACGCTCCTCGGCGGCCCGCTTGGCGGGGTTGCCCGACTTGGACTTCTTGCGCTGCGGCTGCTGCTTGCCCTTGCGGCCGCCACCACCCATGCCGGGCATCCCCGGCATCCCCGGGATGCCACCACCACGAGCGAGGCTCTTCATCATCTTCTGCGCCTCGGTGAACCGCTCGAGCAGGCCGTTGACCTCCGAGACGGTGACTCCGGAACCCTTGGCGATGCGGGCGCGGCGGGAGCCGTTGATCTGCTTGGGGTGGGTGCGCTCGAACGGGGTCATGGAGCGGACCATGGCCTCGACGCGGTCGAACTCGCGCTCGTCGAGGTTGTCGAGCTGGGCGCGCATCTGGCCCATGCCGGGCATCATCCCCAGCATCGACTTCAGCGAGCCCATCTTCTTGATGGCCGCCATCTGGTTCAGGAAGTCGTCGAAGGTGAAGTCCTCCTCGGCGAGGAACTTCCGCTGCATCTCCTCGGCCTGGCTGCGGTCGAACGCCTTCTCGGCCTGCTCGATGAGGGTGAGCACGTCGCCCATGTCGAGGATGCGCGAGGCCATCCGGTCGGGGTGGAAGACCTCGAAGTCCTTCACCCCCTCGCCGACGGAGGCGAACATGATCGGCCGGCCGGTGACCGAGGCGACCGACAGGGCGGCGCCACCTCGGGCGTCGCCGTCGAGCTTGGACAGGACGACGCCGGTGAAGTCGACGCCCTCGGAGAACGCCTGGGCGGTCTCGACGGCGGCCTGGCCGATCATCGCGTCGATGACGAACAGCACCTCGTCGGGCTGGATCGCCGCGCGGATGTCGGCGGCCTGCTGCATGAGGTTCTCGTCGATGGCGAGACGGCCGGCGGTGTCGACGATGACGACGTCGTGCTGGCGCGCCCGGGCCGCCTCGAGGCCGGCGCGGGACACGGAGACGGGGTCGCCGAACGAGCGGGTGCCCTCCCCCGACTCCAGGACGGCGTCGTGGCCGCCGATGTTGCCGCGCTCGGGCGCGAAGACCGGCACGCCGGCGCGCTCGCCCACGACCTCGAGCTGGGTGACGGCGTTGGGCCGCTGGAGGTCCGCGGCGACGAGCAGCGGGGTGTGCCCCTGGTCCTTGAGCCACTTGCCGAGCTTGCCGGCCAGCGTGGTCTTGCCGGAGCCCTGCAGGCCCGCCAGCATGATGACGGTCGGCGGGGTCTTGGCGAGCTGGATCGTGCGGGTCTGCCCGCCGAGGATCGCCACGAGCTCGTCGTTGACGATCTTGACGACCTGCTGGGCCGGGTTGAGTGCCCCCGAGACCTCCGCGCCGAGCGCGCGCTCCCGCACGGCTGCCGTGAACTGCTTGACGACGGGGAGGGCGACGTCGGCGTCGAGCAGCGCCATCCGGATGTCGCGGATGGTGCTGTTGACGTCGTGCTCGGTGAGCCGCCCCTTCCCCCGGAGGTTCTTGAAGGTGGCGGTCAGGCGATCGGAAAGACTGGTGAACACCCGCACAGGCTATCTGCCGCGGCCAAACCGGCCGACCATCGTCCCCCTCCCCGGACCTCAGGCCGTGCCGTCGCAGGTGTCGATGATCATCGACACCGTCTGCGCGACCTTCGCCGGCGAGAGGAGCCGACCACCGAACTCGGTGACGTAGAACGTGTCCAGCGTCTGACCGGCATACGTGGCGATGTGCGCCGACCGCACGCTGAGGCCCGACTTCGCGAAGGCCAGGCCGAGGTCGTGCAGCAGCCCCGGCCGGTCCTGGGCCCGGACCTCGAGCACGGTGGCCTCCTCCGACGCGTGCGGCACCACCAGCGCCCGCGACTGCCCGGGCGAGCCGGATGCCGCCCGTGCGCTCGGGGTGCCGGCGAACTGGCGCCGCCGGTCGAGCAGGCCCAGGGGTGCGCGGTCGCCGTGCGCGAGCCGCCCGAGGCCCCGGGCGATGCGGGAGCCGTCCGGCGCCTCACCGCTCGGGGACTCCACGTGCCACTCGTTGGCGGCCACACCGTCGAGGGTGCGCAGGATGGCGGTGCGCACCACGAGGCCGTATGCCGCGAGCAGGCCCGCGGTGTCCGCGAACAGCCCGAGCCGGTCCCGGTCGAAGACGTCGATGCGGTAGGACCCGCCCTGCGGCCGGACGACGACGTGGGGCTCGCCGGCCGCGACCGCCTCGAGGTCCTCCTGGGTCACCGCGGCCTGCTCCGCCGCGGGCGCGGGCCGCTGGTCACCCCAGCCCGCCGTGGCGGCCTCGGCGAGCTGGCGCAGAAGGGTGGCCCGCCAGTCGGTCCACGCCAGCGGCCCCGCGGCCGACGCGTCCGCCTCGGTGAGTGCGAGGAGCAGGTCGAAGACCTCCCGGGACCCGGCCACCGCCTCGCGGGCAGCGGCGACGGTGCGTGGGTCCTGGTGGTCGCGCCGGGTGGCGAGGTCGATGAGCGTGAGGTGCTCGCGGACCAGCGTCGTCACGACGGCCACGTCCTCGGGCGGGTATCCCATCCGTGTCGCGATCGCGGTCGCCAGCGGTGTGCCCGTGGCGGAGTGGTCGTGGGCGTCCCGGATCTTGCCGATGTCGTGCAGCAGCGCGCCGAGCAGCAGCAGGTCGGCGCGCGCCACGCTGCGTACCAGTCCCCCGGCCTGGACCACGGTCTCGATGAGGTGCCGGTCGACGGTGTGCCGGTGCACCGGGTTGCGCTGCGGCCGCGAGCGCACGGCGGCCCACTCGGGCAGCCAGGACTCGACGATGCCGGCCTGGTCCAGCCCCTCCCAGACGTGCACCAGTCCCGGTCCGGCGGCCAGCAGGTCGGCGAAGAGGTCACGCGCGGTGTCCGGCCACGGGGTGGGCAGCGCGGGGGCGCTCTTGGCGAGGTTGGCCAGGGTCGCCGGCGCGATGGGCAGGCTGTTGCGGGCCGCGACCGAGGCCGCCCGCAGCGGCAGCAGGGCGTCGGTGGCGACGGCGCTGCGGGGGCCGAGGACGACCTCGCCGTCGTGCTCGAAGAGGCCGTAGCCGAGGGGGTTGAGCCGCGGCCGGCGCGGGCCGACCCGCAGGGTTCGTGCCCGCTGGGACTGCCCCGCCCGGCGGACCGTGCCGTCGAGCGCGTACGCGACCGTGCGCCCCGCGGTCGAGACGGCGGTGAGGAGCTCGTCGCTGTCGCCGTGGCCGAGGAGCGCCGCCACGGCATCGTGGTCCTCACGGGAGAGGCGGTCGCGGCCACGGCCGGTGACGACGTGGACCGCGTCCCGCACGTCGAGGAGCTGCGCGTACGCCTCATCGACGTCGCCGTGCGGGCGGTCAGCCAGCCATGCCGCCGCGAGCGCGCGCAGGATCGCCATGTCCCGCAGGCCGCCGTGCGCCTCCTTCAGGTCGGGCTCGAGCGACTGGGCGAGGTCGCCGTGGCGGGCGTGCCGCTGGCGGAGCGTCTCGACGACGTGCGGCAGCCGCTTGCGCGCGTTGGCGCGCCAGTCGTGCGCCACCACGGTGCGGGCGGCGGCAACCACCTCGGGGTCCCCCGCCAGGCACGTCAGGTCGAGCAGGCCGACGGCGGCGCTGAGGTCGCCCGCCGCGACCGTGCGGCACTGGTTGACGGTGCGCACGCTGTGGTCGAGGCGCACCCCGGCGTCCCAGATGGGGTACCAGATGCCGTCGGCGAGCTCGCGCAGGTCGTCACCGGAGAGCGACCGGCCGTAGTGCAGCAGCACCAGGTCGAGGTCGCTCAGCGGCCCTGCGTCGGCGCGGGCGAGGCTGCCGACGGCAGCGAGGGCGATGCCCTCCTGGGAGCGGCGGGCCATGGCCTCCTCCCACACGGCCGCGAGCCATTCCCGGGTGACCTCGGCCACCCCCTCCCGCCGCACGGGGCCGGCGCCCGGGGCATCGAAGCCCCGGGCGCCGGCGAGGTCGAGTCGGAGTGCGGCCAGGCCGCTCTGCTCGAGGGTCATCGGATCAGAGCGCCTCGACACCGCGCTCACCCGTCCGGACGCGGACGACGTCCTCGACCGGGACGGTCCAGATCTTGCCGTCGCCGATCCGGCCGGTCTGGGCGGTCTTGAGGATGACGTCGACGACGCTGCCGGCGTCGACGTCGTCGACGAGGACCTCCACGCGGACCTTGGGCACGAAGTCCACCGTGTACTCCGCACCGCGGTACACCTCGCTGTGGCCGCGCTGGCGGCCGTAGCCGGACGCCTCGCTGACGGTCATCCCCGAGATGCCGTAGGCCTCGAGGGCCTCCTTCACCTGGTCGAGCTGGTGGGGCTTGATGATGGCGGTGACGAGCTTCATGCCGACGCTCCCTCGGAGATCTTGGCGCTGGGCGCCGTGGTGACTGCGCCGCTGGAGCCGAACCGGCCCCCGCTGACGCCGCTGATGTCGTACCCGCTCTCAGCGTGCTCCTGCAGGTCGATGCCCGCCATCTCGGCCTCCTTGTCGAGGCGGAACCCGATGGTCTTGTCCAGGGCAAGGCCGATGACCGCCGTGGCCACGAAGGAGAAGGCGAGCACCGCCAGCGCGCCGACCGTCTGCTTCACCAGGAGGTCCAGCCCACCGCCGAACAGCAGCCCCTCGGCGCCGGCCGCGGCCCCGGGGTCCGCGAGGAAGCCGATGCCGATGGTGCCGACCAGCCCGCCCACGAGGTGGACGCCGACGACGTCGAGGCTGTCGTCGTACCCGAAGCGGAACTTCAGGCCGACGGCCAGGGCACACAGGGCGCCGGCGACGGCTCCCAGGGCCAGGGCGCCCAGCGGGGTGAGCGCGGAGCAGGAGGGGGTGATGGCGACGAGGCCGGCCACGACACCCGACGCGGCACCGAGGGAGGTGCCGTGCCCGTCACGGACCTTCTCCACGAGCAGCCACGCCAGGCTCGCGGCGGCCGTGGCGCCGAGGGTGTTGACGAAGGTCAGGCCGGCCAGGCCGTTGGCCGCGAGCGCCGAGCCGGCGTTGAAGCCGAACCAGCCGAACCAGAGCAGGCCCGCGCCCAGCATGACCAGCGGCAGGTTGTGCGGCCGCATGGCCTCCTTGCCGAAGCCGACCCGCTTGCCCAGCACGAGGGCGAGGGCCAGGCCCGCCGCGCCGGCGTTGATGTGGACGGCCGTGCCACCGGCGAAGTCGATGGCACCCAGGGTGTTGGCGATCCAGCCGCCCGCCTCGGAGACGTAGCCGTCGAAGGAGAACACCCAGTGGGCGACCGGGAAGTAGACGACCGTGGCCCAGATCCCGGTGAAGAGCAGCCAGGTCGAGAACTTGGCGCGGTCCGCGATGGCACCGGAGATCAGCGCCACGGTGATGATCGCGAAGACCGCCTGGAACCCGACGAAGACCAGTGCCGGGATGCCGGGGACGGTCGGAACCGTCTCGTCGAGGTACCCGAGCAGCCGCTCGCCGAAGAGGCCGCTGAGCCCGAAGTACTCGGTGGGGTCTCCCACGAGACCACCCTTGGAGCTGCCGAACGACATCGAGAAGCCGTACAGCACCCAGAGGACGCTGACGACCCCGAGGGCGCCGAAGCTCATCATCATCATGTTCAGGACGCTCTTGGACCTGACCATGCCGCCGTAGAAGAGGGCGAGACCGGGAGTCATGAGCAGCACCAGGGCGGCACTGATCAGGACCCAGGCGGTGTCGCCGCTGTCGAGTGCGATTTCCATGCCGCAACTCTGGGCGAGCGCCGTTTCAGGGTGTGCTGCGTCGTGTTACAGGCGTGTTAGCGGGGCGCCTCCCGGGTAAGCATCAGGTAACCACCCGGCCCACCTCCCAGATCCTGAGACGGGGGTTCCCCGGTGTGGCTGTGCCGGGAGGCCGCCCCGGTTCAGAAGGCCGAGACCACCCGGGGGGCCCGCTGCGGCCGGGCGAGCGCGCGGACCAGCGCCGCCTGTCCGTGGCGCCGGACCGCGACACCGCTGAGCAGGGCCAGGACCGGGCCGATGACGTCGTCGGGATAGACCGGTGTGGGCAGCCCGACGCTCGAAGCGAGGTCGTCACCGTGGACGACCATCTCCATCATCCGGGTGGTGAGGAAGTCGGGGGTGCTCAAGGACCACCCCTGCCACGGGATGTGGACGGAGTCCGGGTCGCGCGGCCCGGCCAACAGCCCGGGAAGGGCCTCGATCGCCGCCCGGGCCTCGTCGAGCACGGCGTCGGGACCGCGCTCCGCCGCGGCGTTGTCGCTGTCGCGGATCGAGACGTTGACCTCGGCGTCGGGCTGGACCCAGGCGGCCCGGGCGTAGTGCTCGAGCAGCGCGATCGGCTCGTCCCCGCCCGGCGGCGCCTCGAGCAGCCGGGCCGTGTTGCGCGGCTGGCTCAGCAGGTGGTGCGTCAGCCCGCCGACGGTCATCCCGGCACAGGAGCTCTCCTGCCCCCAGGCCCGACGCACCTGCGGCGCACTGGCCAGCTCCCAGGACTCCTGCACGGCGGCCAGGACGGCTGCCGCCCGACGCTCACGATCCACGGGCCCACCGTAGTGCGGCCGCGACGGGAACCGCGCCCCCGGGAGGTCCTCAGTCGATGAGGGCGTCGACGAACGCCTCGGGGTCGAACGGAGCGAGGTCGTCCGGGCCCTCGCCGAGGCCGACGAGCTTCACCGGGACGCCGAGCTTGCGCTGCACCGACACGACGATGCCGCCCTTGGCGGTGCCGTCGAGCTTGGTGAGCACGATCCCGGTGACGTCCACGGCCTCGCCGAAGACCTCTGCCTGGCGCATGCCGTTCTGGCCGGTGGTCGCGTCGAGGACGAGCAGGACCTCGTCGATGGGCGACTGCTTCTCGATGACCCGCTTGACCTTGCCGAGCTCGTCCATGAGGCCGACCTTGTTGTGCAGGCGGCCCGCGGTGTCGATCAGCACCACGTCGGCCTCCATCTCGGCGCCGGCCTTGACCGCGTCGAAGGCCACCGCGGCCGGGTCCGCCCCCTCGCGGTCGGACCTCACGGTGGGCACGCCGACGCGTCCGCCCCACGTCTCGAGCTGGTCCGCCGCGGCGGCCCGGAAGGTGTCGGCAGCGCCGAGCACGACGTCCTTGTCCTCGGCGACGAGCACCCGGGCCAGCTTCCCGACCGTGGTCGTCTTGCCGGTGCCGTTGACCCCCACGACGAGCACGACGGCCGGGCGGCCACCGGCGCGCGAGGACGCGATGGAGCGGTCCATGGCCGGGTCGACGAGCGCCAGCAGCTCCTCGCGCAGCCAGCCGCGCACCGCGGTCTCGTCGGTGGCGCCCTCGACCTGCACACGGCGGCGCAGCGAGTCGACCAGCTCGGTGGTGGCCTCGACGCCGAGGTCGGAGGCGAGCAGCGTGTCCTCGACGTCCTCCCACGCCTGCTCGTCGAGCCCTCCGCGCGAGAGCAGGGCGAGCAGGCCCTTGCCGAGCGCGGTGTTGGAGCGCGCGAGGCGGGCCCGGAGCCGGCGGAGCCGCCCGGCAGGTGCCTCGGGCCGCTCCAGGGTGGGCGTGGGCTCGGGCTGCGGGAGGAGCTCGGGCTCGGTCGGCGTGGGGAGGGTGTCGACGCCGGGGGCGTTCTCGACCGCCCGTTTCGGGGCGTCCCGGGGCGGCGCGGCGTCGTCTCCGACTCCGGGCAGCACCTCCCGGTCACGCGGCGGGGCCGGGGGAAGGTCCTTGGTGCGCCCGCCGCGGCCACGCAGCAGCCCGAAGACGAGGCCCCCGAGGACGACGAGGATGCCGAGGGCAACGGCGATGTACTCCCAGAGCTGATCGATCACGCGCGCCATCCTCTCAGAACCGAGGGGCAGGTCCCGACCACGAGGGTGGCCCCAGGAGAGGGATCAGAGGCAGCAGAGGGCGCGGGCACGCCGAAGGCGCGCGTCTGCCGCGGGGCGGCGTGGGCGGCGCCGGCTCGACCGAGGTCCGACCGGACGGCGCAGCGGTCAGCTCGCCTTGCGGACGGTGGGCCCAGTGGTGGGTGTCGCGGCCTGCGTGGCGCTTCCGGTCGGCTGGGCCGGCGCAGCGCTGGGCGGGGGCCCGGAGGGCACCTGCCCCGCGGAGGCGGGTGCCGTGTCGGGGGCGCCGGTCTCGTCTGCGCTGGTTTCGTCGTCGCGGGACGAGCCCACCGAGTCGGCGACCTTGTCCTTGGTGGCGATGATGGCTTCGCCGGTGCGCTCCAGGGCGTCCTGGGTGAGCTCCTTGGCCGAGCTCACGACCTCCTCACCCAACGGGGTCAGGACCTGTCGGCCCTCCCGGCGCGCGGGGATCGCCACCAGCGCGACGACGGCGAGGGCCAGCACGACGCACAGGAGCATTCCCACAATCAGCGCAACCATGACTCAAGGGTGGCCGACGACGCAGACATCCTCAAATCGACCCGCCGCGGCCGTGAGCAGGGTCTCGCTCCCCGCGAGGCGACGACAGCCGCCGAGCGCGCCCATCCGGTGGTCAGGCGCTCTGCGCCACCACGTCGCGGATGCGCTGGGAGACCACGGTCGTGACGCCGTCGCCGCGCATGGTCACGCCGTAGAGGGCGTCGGCGACCTCCATGGTGCGCTTCTGGTGGGTGATGACGATGAGCTGGCTGGAGTCGCGCAGCTCCTCGAAGAGGGTGATGAGGCGGCCGAGGTTGGCGTCGTCGAGCGCGGCCTCGACCTCGTCCATGATGTAGAACGGGCTCGGCCGGGCCTTGAAGATCGACACCAGCAGGGCCACCGCCACCAGCGACCGCTCGCCGCCGGAGAGCAGCGAGAGCCGCTTGATCTTCTTGCCCGGCGGCCGCGCCTCCACCTCGATGCCGGTGGTGAGCATGTTGGAGGGGTCGGTGAGCAGGATCCGGCCCTCGCCGCCCGGGAAGAGGCGGCTGAAGACCTGCTCGAACTGCGCCGCCGTGTCGTGGTACGCCTCGGTGAAGACCCGCTCGACCCGCTCGTCGACCTCGCGCACGATGTCGAGCAGGTCCCGCTTGGAGCTCTTGAGGTCCTCGAGCTGCTCGGTGAGGAACTTGTGCCGCTCCTCGAGCGCGGCGAACTCCTCCAGGGCCAGCGGGTTCACCT